>JAEZHG010000224.1 GCA_023436945.1 Pseudomonadota bacterium
GATGAAAACCAGCGCCAGCACAAAGGCGGCAAGGCGCGGGGTGCTGCGGCTGCCACGGCTGATCAGGTGCCAGAGGGTTGCCGAGCCCGCGACCACAACGGCGGCCCAGAAGACCTCGCGCTGCTTGAGGCACAGGTTGCACGGGGCCAGTCCGCCGAAGCGTTCAAACGCATGGGCTGCGCCCAGCATGCCCAGCGAGATGGCCAGCGCCCACGCCGTCCACCACCGCATAAGGATCGAATAGAGACCTTTCATCCTCTCCTCTTAGACCGACTGCACGGATGCGTCGATCAGTGGATGAATTTGACGGCCAAAAGTCCACCGACCAGCAGCACGATGAACAGTACGGTGAACAGGGCCAGACGTCGCTCGACGATTTTCAGCATCGGCGGCCCCCAGCGTTTGAGCACAAACGCCACGAGGAAAAAGCGCGCCGCACGCGTCACGACGCTCAGTGCGATGAACAGGGCGAGGTTGAAGTGGAAGATGCCCGCCGAGATGGTGATCAGCTTGTAAGGAATGGGCGTCGCGCCCTTCACCAAAATCACCCACGCGCCATACTGCTGGAACAGGGCCTTTGACGCCTCGAAGGCTTCGGTCTTGCCCAAGGTGGCAAGAATGGCCATGCCGACGGGTTCAAGGAAATAGCCGATCGCATAGCCCGCTATACCGCCAAGCACCGAGGCGATGGTGCAGATCATGGCGTAGAAATAGGCGCGTTCCGGCTTGGCCAGAACCATCGGGGCCAGCATCACATCCGGCGGAATGGGAAAGAACGAGCTTTCGGCAAAGGAAACGACAGCCAGTGAGCGGGTCGCGTGGCGGTGCCGCGCCAGCGAGAAGACCCAGTCATAGAGTTTGCGAAGCATCGCACATTCCGAAGGGCGGTCCACAAGACCTGATCCCTAGCCCCTTATCAGCAGTCGTTAGCAAGGGCGAGAGGACAGAACCACGCGGCCTTGAACTGTGAAGCTGGCTTGCCTAGTCTGGGTTTAAGGCAGAGCTTGAACACTTCGCACTGCCTCAAAAGTCGCAACGAGCCGAAGGGGTAAGGCCCGCCATGACATTCCAACAACCGCGCTGGCTGCCGTGGACCGGACCTGTGCTGGCCGCACTGGCCGCATGGCTTATCGGTCCCAATGTGCTGGGCGGCGGATTTTTCACAACTGTGATGATCGCCCTGATGTTCGGTTTCATGCCGCTTGTCGCATGGCGCGTGTGGAAGCGTTTCGGCCACAAGGCTTGACCTGAGGCCCAAAGGCCGCCACCCGCTTGTTCTTCAGTTTCGTTGTTTGTTTCGGGGAGGATACAGGCATGAAGACCGCTTCTGTTATCGCTGCTGGCCTGATGTCGCTGATGGCCGCACCTGTTGTGGCCGAGGAGGCGCGCTGGTCGCTGGCCATCCACGGTGGTGCGGGTGTTATCGAGCGCGCCAGCCTGTCTCCGGAACGTGACCAGCTTTACCGTCAAGGGCTGCAACAGGCACTGGATGCCGGACAGGCCATTCTGGCCGCTGGAGGCTCGTCCATGGATGCGGTGACGGCGGCTGTTCAGGTGCTGGAGAACAACCCGCTGTTCAACGCAGGCAAGGGTGCGGTCTTTACCTCGGCAGGTACCAATGAGCTGGACGCTGCCATCATGGACGGCACCGACCTAAATGCGGGCGCAGTTGCGGGCCTGACCCGCACGCGCAGTCCGATTGCCGCCGCCCGCGCCGTCATGGAAAAATCGCCGCACGTCATGCTGATCGGCGAAGGTGCAGAGACCTTTGCGGTCAGTGCGGGCCTGGAACAGGTCGATCCGTCCTACTTCTTTACCGAAAGCCGCTGGCAGGCACTAGTACGCGTGCTGGAAGCGCGCGGCGAGCCGATCCCGCCGCGCCCTGCGGGTGCGCCGCCCGCCCCTGTGACAACCGGACCTGCGGCTCCTCTTGCCTTCAACCTGAATGAAGCCCCACTGGACGAGCGCAAGTTCGGCACGGTTGGCGCAGTAGCTGTCGATAGCCAAGGCCGTCTTGCCGCCGCGACCTCTACGGGCGGCACCTCGGGCAAGCGCTGGGGCCGCGTGGGTGATGTGCCGGTGATCGGTGCTGGCACCTATGCCTCGAACGCCGATGGCTGCGCCGTCTCGGCCACGGGCACGGGCGAGTATTTCATTCGCGCCACCGTCGCGCGCGACATCTGCCACGGCACCAAATCCGGTCTCAGCGTGCAACAGGCTGCCGATGCCGAAATCGCAGAGGTCGGCTCCATCGGTGGCGATGGCGGTGTGATCGTGGTGGGCGCTGACGGCTCTGTCGCCTTTGCCATGAACACCTCGGGCATGTATCGCGGCACGGTGACCAGCCAAAGCGCCCCGCGCGTGGCCATCTACGCCGACGAAGAGAAGTAATGAGCACGACCGCAAACCCCGGTGTCCGTTTCCCGCCGCCTCTGATCTTCCTGCTGTTCCTTTTGGCGGGGTGGGGCTTCGAGCGGCTGGCGACGGACTACAGCTTCGGGCTGGTGGAAAATATCCAGCGGGCGATTGCGGTCGTTCTGATCGTTGTGGGTCTGGGGTTTGACGGTCTGGCCGCGGGTCAGATGCGCCGTCACAACACCGCCGTCGAGCCTTGGAAGGGTGCTACCACCCTCCTCTCGACAGGTATCTTCGGCATGACCCGCAACCCGATCTATCTGGGCTTTGCCCTGACCTATGCGGGTTTCGCCGTAGGTATGGATACCCCCGTTGCGCTGGGCCTTCTGCTGCCGTGCCTTGTGGTCATCGACCGTTTCGTCATCCCGCGTGAGGAAGCCCACCTGTCGGCAGTCTTCGGTGCGGCCTATGACGACTATCGCCGCAAGGTCAGACGCTGGATCTAAAGGTGCGTCAGCCCCCTACAGCCTCTATATAGCGCCCATGACCACTGAGAACGAACTGTCCGAAATGGCTCTGGAAGAGCTGGATGCCGCGTGCAGCCTGCACTTCACCGAGATGAAGAAGATCACCCCTTGGGGCGATACCTATGAGGCCATGGCCCCGTCGGGCCGCGAGGTCGAGATCGAGCGCCGCTACCTCTGGGAAAACGGCCAGACCGGCGGCAGCATCGTCATAGAGGTCGAGGTCCGTGATCCGGCCAAACAGACGGGTGCCGAAGCGCGCGCCGTCATCAGCCCGCCGAACAGCTGAAACCGCCGTTCACGATGGCATGATTTTACGGACTGGCTTTCTCTTGATTAGCTCGTCGTATGAAACTCGCCTCGCTCAAGCATGGCCGTGATGGCCGCCTCGTTGTCGTCTCCAATGACCTGAACTGGTTCACAGACGCCTTTCTGATTGCCCCCACGCTACAGGCGGCGCTCGATGACTGGGAGCGGTGCGAGCCACAGCTGCGCGCCTTGGCGACAAGCCTTGAGCACGAAGCCGTGCCGCGCGGACGCTTCCATGAGCGGGATGCCGCATCCCCCCTGCCCCGCGCCTATCAGTGGGCCGACGGATCGGCCTATGTGAACCACGTCGAACTGGTCCGTAAGGCGCGCGGGGCCGAGATGCCCCAGAGCTTCTGGACCGATCCGCTGATGTATCAGGGCGGGTCCGACGGCTTCCTGTCACCGCGTGACCCGATCCCTCTTAGGGACGAGGCCTGGGGTTGCGACCTCGAGGCCGAGGTGGTGGTGGTTACAGGTGACGTGCCGATGGGAGCCACCCGCGAGGAAGCGCTCGATGCCATTCGCCTCGTCGGCTTGGTCAATGATGTGTCTCTGCGCAACCTGATCCCCGCCGAACTGGGCAAGGGCTTTGGCTTTGTGCAGTCCAAACCGGCCAGCACCCTGTCGCCCGTGTTCGTTACGCCCGATACTTTGGGTGATCGCTTCAGAGACGGTAAGCTGCACGGTCAGGTTCTGGTCAGCATCAATGGCCAGCCCTTCGGCAAGGCCGATGCGGGCGTGGACATGACCTTCTGCTTTGGCACCCTGATCTCGCATCTGGCCAAGACGCGTGCGCTGGGGGCCGGTACGGTCATCGGCTCTGGCACGGTGTCCAACAAGGATGCCGACGGCGGCCCCGGCAAACCTGTCAGCGAGGGCGGCCTTGGCTATAGCTGCATTGCCGAGGTGCGCATGGTCGAGACCATCCAGAACGGCGAGGCAAAGACAGGCTTCCTCAAATATGGCGACACCGTCCGCATCGAAATGCAGGACGACAAGCACCACTCGATCTTCGGTACGATCGAGCAGACCGTCACCAAGGTTTAGGCCAAAACAAACGCCGCCCACACGGGGCGGCGTTTTCTTTTATGTTT
>JAEZHG010000259.1 GCA_023436945.1 Pseudomonadota bacterium
CTTCGAGACGGTCGGCTGCATGACGCGAATTTTCTGATCCCCTGTCGGGGTGGATTACTACCGCACGGATAAGCGGAACGGCGTGATCAATAAGGTTGGAAGTCAATCAGTCTTCTTCGGTTTCGGGCTCGAACATCTGCACCGGACCGGCAGGCATAATGGTCGAGATGGCGTGTTTATAAACGAGCTGCGACTGGCCATCACGACGGAGAAGCACACAGAAGTTATCGAACCAGGTGACAATGCCCTGCAGTTTCACACCGTTCACGAGGAAGATGGTCAGCGGGGTTTTGGTTTTACGGACACTGTTAAGGAAGGTGTCTTGGAGGTTCTGACGTTTGTCTTGCGACATGGCAGGTTTTTCCTGTTCTTCGTTATTGGGATGCCGCCTCCGAGAAGACGACGTCGGCGTAAGGCAAACCCTACGCCGACATTTAACCGCGCATAAGCTTTGTCGGCAACGCCCTAAATGGCGTCGCGACGCGCCTGTTCAAGGTAGACTTCGCGCAAACGTGTTGCGATCGGGCCGGGTTTGCCGTCACCGATCTTTTCGCCGTCCAGCGAAACGAGCGGCATGACGAACGACGATGCCGCCGTCACAAACAGTTCCTTGGCGCGCTTGGCCTCTTCCAGCGAGAAGGCGCGCTCGTCCAGTTCGATGCCCTCTTGGGCCACCAGCTTCATGATCGCCGCGCGGGTAATGCCGCGCAAGATATTGGCCTGTGTGTCGCGGGTGCGCAGCTTGCCGTGTTCGTCCACGATCCAGGCGTTGGTCGAGGAGCCCTCGGTCACCATGCCCATTTCGTCGAACAGGATGGCCTCATAAGCACCCTTTTCGCGGGCCGACTGCTTGGCCAGCGCGTTCGGCAGCAGACCAACGGTCTTGATGTCGCAACGGCCCCAGCGGATGTCCGGATGCGAAACAGCCGCCGCGCCCTTGGCTGCCTGCGCCTCGCCCTTCTTCAGGTCGATAGACTTGGCTGTCACGATGACGCTCGGCGCAACGCCCTTGGGGAAGGCGTGGTCTCGCGGCGCGGTGCCACGGGTGATCTGGATATAGACGATACCGTTACGCACGCGGTTGCGGCGGATGGTTTCACGCAGCACGACGCCCAACGCCTGTGCCGTCATCGGAATGTCGATACGCAGCTCGGTCAGGCTGCGGCCCAGACGCTCCATATGGCCTTGATAGTCGGCCAGCTGGCCGTCGAACACCGACCAGACTTCGTACACGCCATCGGCGAACTGGAAACCACGGTCCTCGATATGGACAACAGCCTGTCCATGCGGGCGATAGGTTCCGTTGACATAGGCGACCCTAGACATCAGGCGCCCTCTCCTTCTTGATCATCACCACCGCGAGACGGCGACACGCCCAGCGATTTAAGTTTTCTGTGAAGCGCAGAGCGCTCCATGCCGATAAAGGCAGCCGTTCTGGAAATATTGCCACCGAAGCGCATGATTTGAGCCGCCAGGTAGTCACGTTCGAATACCTCGCGGGCCTCGCGCAGCGGCAGTGCAATGATGCGTTCATTGCCAAAGCTGTTGGACGAATTCGAGGCCACTTCCTGCGGCAGCATATCGGCGCTGATCGGCTCGGAGGGATCGCCCGTGGCAAGGATCAGCAGGCGTTCGATATTGTTACGGAGCTGGCGCACATTGCCCGGCCACGGATGGACCTGAAGCACGGCAATCGCATCCTCGCCCAGTTGGCGGCGCGGCAGACCTTGGGACGCCGAAAGGGTCTCGACGAAATACTCCACCAGTTCCGCAATATCCTCGCGGCGCTCTGACAGGGCCGGAACACGGATCGGCACCACGTTCAGACGGTGGAACAGGTCCTCGCGGAAGCGACCTTCCGAAATCTCGACCTTGAGATCCTTGGCCGTGGAGGTGATGACGCGCACATCGACCTGAACGTCCTGTTCGCCGCCCACGCGGCGGAAGCGCTGATCGACCAGAACGCGCAGCACGCGGCTCTGGCTTTCGCGCGGCATATCGGCCACGTCGTCCAGATATAGGGTGCCGTTATGGGCGCGTTCGAACACACCGATCTTGGCGGGGCGGCCATCGCTGCCCTCCTCACCGAACAGTTCGACGTCGAGACGTTCAGGCGTCATGCCCGCCGCCGAGATAACCACGAACTCGCCCTTGGCGCGCGGGCTGTTGTCGTGGATCTGGCGTGCGACCAGTTCCTTGCCCGAACCCGGAGGGCCCGAGATCAGAACGCGGCTGTTGGCCGGTGCCACCTTGGCGATGGTGTTGCGAAGGTTCTGGGCGGCCACAGACTTGCCGATCAGGCCCGACGGGGTCATGGCCTGGGCGCGCAGACGCTTGTTCTCGCGCTTCAGCGAGGCGGCTTCCAGCGCACGGTCTACAACCACAACCAGACGGTCGGACTTGAGCGGCTTTTCGATGAAGTCGTAGGCGCCGCGTTTCAGCGCGCTGACAGCCGTTTCGATATTGCCGTGACCGGAGATCATGACCACCGGCAGGTCTTCGTCCAGCCCCTTGATGACATCCAGCAGTTCGAGGCCATCCATGCCCCCGCCCTGCATCCAGATGTCCAGTACAGCCAAAGACGGTTTGCGCGCGCGGACCGCGGCCAGTGCCTCTTCGGCATTGGATGCGGTGCGGACGTGATGTCCCTCATCCTCCAACAGTCCGGAGACAAGCTCGCGGATGTCGGCCTCGTCATCGACGACCAGAATATCGGCGCCTGTAGTCTTCATGGGGCCTCTCTCTTGACGACACTGCCCTTACCATCCCCCTCGGAACGGTTGGCAGACTTAATGTTCTGATTAACAGGAAAAACAAGCGTCACACGCGCGCCGGACAGCCCTTGGGCATCGTCCAGACGAAGATCACCGCCGTGGTCCTCGCAGATACGCTTCACGATGGCCAAGCCAAGGCCCGTGCCTTTTTCGCGCGTGGTTACATAGGGTTCGATCAGACGGTCGCGGTCCTTGGTCGGTAGACCGATACCGTCGTCCTCGATTACAAAGCGGGCAAACCCACCCGATACCACCAGTGCTGCCGAGATACCCGGAACAGCCGTTTCCTCGCCGCGCTGTTTGCGGGCTTCGACCGCCTCGCCAGCATTCTTGAGGATGTTGATCAGGGCCTGACGCACCATTCGACCATCACAGTCGATGCTGATGTCCGGCACAGGCTCAACCAGCGTCACGCCGATCTCTGCCGAGGCCACACGCTGGCCGAACACAGCCTCGCGCAGCATCTCGCCTGCGTCTTCGGTCGCAAAGCGCGGCGCAGGCATACGGGCGAACGAGGAGAACTCGTCCACCATCCGGCCAATATCGCCGACCTGACGGATGATGGTCTCGGTGCAGCGGTCAAAGACCTCGACGTCCTCACCGACCTGCGAGCGGTATTTGCGGCGCAGACGTTCAGCCGAAAGCTGGATCGGGGTCAGCGGGTTCTTGATCTCGTGGGCGATGCGGCGGGCCACGTCGCG
>JAEZHG010000277.1 GCA_023436945.1 Pseudomonadota bacterium
GGTATAAGTATATACCAAATCTACGCATCAGATATTAGAAATGGTGTCTGGGGGCGCTTAACTTATTCAACGAAACTGAATCGTTGGATGAAGCGTAATTGTAGTCAGCGTATCGCGGTCTATGAGCTGCGTGCCGATTGGGGAGTCGGATAAATGCCCAAGGTCAAGGAAATCGATTCGCGCACAGCGATCGTCACGGGCGCGCGTCGCAGTCTCAAATCTACGGGGCTGTCACACAGTCTGCCTGTCTATCACCAGCTCGGTTCGATCCTGCGACAGCAGATCAAGGATGGCGTCTATACAACGGACAAGGCCATGCCTTCTGAGATGCAGTTGTCTGCGGACTATGACGTCTCGCGTGTGACGGTGCGTCGTGCGCTAGAGTTGCTTGAAAAGGAAGGGCGCATTGTCCGTCGCCATGGGGTTGGCACCTTTGTCAGCACGCCTTCGCGAGGTGCGACCGAGGTCAGCTCGCGCGTTTCAGGCCTGGTCGAGAACCTGATTTCCATGGGTATGGATACGACCGCCCAGCTTCTTGAATATATCCCTGCCATGACGCCGCCTACACAGGTGGCACAGGCCTTGGGGCTTCAGGCCGATGATACGGTTCTGAAAATGGTGCGCCTGCGCAGCCATCGCGGTGCGACACTGTCTGTCTCGACGGTCTATGTTCCGCACAGTGTCTCGCATCTGGTTCAGGAGCACATGCTCGATGACCGTCCGGTAGTGCGAATGCTGGAGGAGGGCGGTATCCGTCCCTATCGCGCGGAGCAAACCATGAGCGCGGTTCCGGCGGATGATGCTGTGGCCGAATGGCTTGGCATCGGTATTTCGATGCCGGTGATCCGTCTACGCCGCACGATCTTTGACGATCAGGGCCACCCGATCCAGCACTATGTGGGCCTCTATAACCCCGACAACTACGAGTATCACATGATGCTCACCCGCGATAATTCGAGTGACCGTCCCCAGTGGAGACACATAGGCTGAGGGCCTAAATCCTCGCCTTTTCACGGTCGTCAGAGGCTCTGGTTAACAGGGTTGCATTTTGAATACCGTTGTTACAACTCAGGGCGGTAGATCGCAAAATCATTTGGATTGAGGCACGATTTGGGCTTGCCAGAGGTTGTAGTGGTCTGAATACCTTGTTCCGTCGATTGTGACGGGAGAGGGGATTCCATGAATAAGATCATGCGTGCAGTGGGGCTGTCGGCGCTGCTCTTGACCACAACGGGTCTGACCACACCGGCCTTTGCGGCCATGGCTGCGGTCGAGGCAACGGCACAGGCTCCGGTGATTACACCAGCCGTGGCGGGCCTGACGGCACCGAAGGACTTCTTCCCGCAAGAGCCGGGTACGGATTACTATTTGGCCAACTATGACCAGTACGCCGCCTATCTGCAGCGACTGGCCTCGGAATCCGACCGTATCAAGCTGGAAAGCTTCGGCACCACCGAAGAGGGCCGCACCCAGTGGATGGGCATTGTCTCGTCTCCTGCCAACCTCGCCAATCTGGACCGCTACAAGGAAATCGCCCGCAAACTGGCCAAGGCCGAGGGTGTGAGCGAGGCGGAAGCCCGCGCACTGGCCGAGGAAGGCAAGGCAGTTGTCTGGATCGACGCCGGCCTGCACTCGACCGAAACCATCACCACCCAATCGCAGGTCCATGTCCTGTACCGTCTGTTGAGCGGTCAGGATGCAGAGACCCTGCGCACGCTGGACGACACGATCCTGATCTTCGGCCATGTGAATCCGGATGGCACCCAGCTGGTTTCCGACTGGTACATGCGCAAGGAAAACCCGCTGGAGAGTACGTTCCAGGACATTCCGCGCCTCTATCAGAAGTACACCGGCCACGATAACAACCGCGACAGCTACCTCGCGACGCAGGCCGAAACGCGCAATGTGAACCGCATCCACTATCGCGAGTGGTTCCCGCAGATCGTCTTTAACCAGCACCAGACCGGCCCGCGCGGGATGGTGGTGTTCATTCCGCCGTTCCGCGATCCGTTCAACTACAATTTTGATCCGCTGGTGATGACCACCACCACCGAGATCGGCACCATCATGCACAGCCGCCTGATCGCAGAGGGCAAGGCCGGTTCGGGCATGAACTCGGCGGCCAACTATTCGACGTGGCACAACGGCATGTACCGCTCCACGCCGTACTTCCATAATGCCGTCGGCATCCTGACCGAGATCATCGGTGGTCCGATCCCTGAAGAGATCCCGCTGCTGCCGGAAGTGCAACTGCCCAGCAACGACAAGCCCATGCCGATTACGCCGCGCCTTTGGCACCTGCGTGACAGCGTCGAGTATCAGTGGACCATGAACCGCGCGGTCATAGACTATGCCTCGCGCAACAAAGAGCGTTTGCTGTTCAACATCTGGCGCATGGGCATGAACGCCATCGAGCGCGGATCGACCGATAGCTGGAAGATCACGCCGACGGCGGTTGCCAACCTGCAAGCTGCTGCCACCGAGAACAACCGTGGTGCGATTGATCCGGCCCTGCTGGACACGGTTGTCCGCACCCCGGAAAACCGCGAGCCGCGCGGCTACATCATCAACCCGCAGACCCAGCGCGACCTTCCGGCTACGGTCGCCTTCGTCAACGCCCTGATCCACAACGGCGTGGATGTCGAGGTGGCCAGCCAGCCCTTCACGGTCAATGGCACCCGCTATCCGGCAGGCTCCTATGTAGTGAAGACCGCTCAGGCCTATCGTCCGCACGTGCTCGACATGTTCGAGCCGCAGGACCACCCGCACAACACCGAATATCCGGGTGGCCCGCCCAAGCTGCCCTATGACGTGGCGGGCTATACGCTGGCCCTTCAGATGGGTGTGAACTTCGACCGCATTCTGGACGGCTTTGAAGCCCCGACCCAGAAGGCCGAGGACGTGCTGGCTGTTCCGGCGGGCCGTGTGATCGGCTCGGGCCGTGCAGGCTTTGTTATCCCGCACGAGGTCAACAACAGCTTCATCCTGACCAACCGACTGCTGGCTGCCGGCATTACGCCGGAGTGGATTGGTCAGTCGGTGCGCGCCAATGGTGCGACGCTGGGTGCGGGTGCCATCTGGGTTCCGGCCTCGGCTGAAGCCTCCGAGATCGTGCGTTCGGCTGTGGCCCCGCTGGGCATCGACGTACACGCCGTGTCGCGTCGTCCGGCAGGCGAGGGCATGGCGCTGAAGCCTGTGCGCGTCGGTCTGGTAGATCGTTATGGTGGCGTGATGTCGTCGGGGTGGACCCGTATGCTGCTGGAGCAATACGAGTTCCCGTTCGAGGTGGTCTATCCGCAAGCCCTGAACAGCGAAGACCTGAATGCGAAGTATGATGTGTTGGTGTTTACCGACACGGTGGCTCCTGCTCTGACCCACGATGCCTATCGTTCGGGCCGCTATGGTGGTTCGCAGCCTTCGCCGGAATCGGTGCCTGCCGAGTACCGCAGATGGCTGGGTGAGGTGACGGCAGAGACGACCGTGCCGCGCATCGCCGAGTTCGCCCGCAAGGGTGGCACTGTGGTGACCATCGGTAACTCGAACCGTCTGGCCCACCTGCTGGGCGCGCCGATCGAGCCGACGCTGGTGAAGACCGAGAATGGTCGCACTGTGCCGCTGTCCACGACCGAGTTCTTCCTGCCGGGTTCGATTCTTGAGGCAGCGGTCGATAATACCAACCCGCTGGCTTATGGCATGCCGGAACGCGCCAATGTGTTCTTCAGCAATGGCCAGACCTTCCGCACAACCTCGGATGCGGCGCAGTCGGTTGTCCGCTTCGACACCGACAAGCCGCTGGTCAGCGGTTGGGAGCACCATCAGGAGCGCCTGAAAGACACGACCGCAGTGGTTGATGTCGATCTGGGCGAGGGCAAGCTGTTCGTTTACGGCACCGAGGTGATCCAGCGCGCGCAACCGCACAGCACCTTCCGCCTGTTCTTCAATGGCCTGCTCTACGGTCCGGCAAGTTCGGCGAAGTAAGGATTTTGCCTGCTTGAAATGGAACGGGGGGTCGCTTCGGCGGCCCCCTTTTTCATGCGCTATGCCTTATGAATATTGTCGCTTGCGTTATGAGACTGACTATCGCAATCTAACCTCAACGATAAGAGGAGGAGTGGCGTCGTGGTCTATGTTCTGGGAGGCTGGCAGAGCGATTTCGCGCGTAACTGGGCGCGCGAGGGCATGGAGATTTCGGACGCCTTTGCCGAGGCGCTGAACCACGGTCTGGAAGCCACGGGCCTTGATCCGCAAGAGATCGAAACCGGCCACGTCGGCAATTTTGTCGGCGAACTGTTCTGTAATCAGGGCCAGTTGGGCGGCTTCTTCGCCCAGACCGACAAGCGTTTTGATGGTATGCCGACCTCGCGCCACGAGGGGGCCTGTGCGTCTGGCTCGCTGGCGATCCTCGCCGCCATGGCCGAGATCGAGGCCGGTCGATACGACGTGTCGTGCGTGCTGGGCATCGAGCTGATGCGCAATGTCTCGGGCGATATCGCAACCCAGCATTTGGGTTCGGCAGCATGGTCGGGACATGAGTTTACCAAGGCCCGCTATCCGTGGCCCGCAGCCTTCTCCGAGATCGGCCAGACCTATCAGGAACGCTTTGGCCTGAAGTACGAGCACCTCGGCCGCATTGCCGAGATCAACTATGCCAACGGCCGTCGCAACCCGAACGCCCAGACCCGCAAATGGCAGTTCACGGATGCCAGTTTCACCGCCGATGACGAGGCCAATCCCGTGATCGAAGGCCTGACCCGCCGTCAGGATTGCGGTCAGGTGACGGACGGTTCTGCTGTCGTGTTTCTCGCCTCTGAAAAAGCGGCGGCGGCCTATGCGGCCAAGCGCGGGCTGAAGCTGGAAGATATTCCGCAGATCAAGGGCTGGGGCCATACGGGCGCGGCCATTTCGCTGCGCTCCAAGCTGGATGCCTCGGCGGGTGGCGGCTTTGTCTTCCCGCATGTGAAGAAGGCCGGCGAGGATGCCCGCCGTCGCGCAGGCATTGCCGATGTCTGGGGCATCGATGCGGTGGAAACCCACGACTGCTTCACTACCACCGAATATATGGCCATCGAACATCTGGGCCTGACGGGGGCGGGCGAGGCGTGGAAGGCCATCGAGGATGGCACCATCGACTTTGACGGCAAGTTGCCGTTCAATCCGTCGGGCGGCCTGATTGGCCTTGGCCACCCTGTCGGTGCGACGGGCGTACGCATGGTGTTGGACGCTGCCAAACAGGTCACCGGCACTGCAGGCGACTATCAGGTCGAGGGCGCGAAGAACGTGCAGACGCTGAACATCGGCGGCTCGACCACGACGACGGTCAGCTTTGTCGTTGGCCGTTAAGGTGCGCCTCTAAACTTCAGATTTTACACAACATCCGACGCGCCCCGCCGAAGAGGGCGTGCGGAGGGGGAGAAGTACTATGTCGAACATTCAACAGCTGCTGGACATGATCGCCGCTTGGGGGCGGCAGGATCTGGATGCCGTCATGACCTTCATCCATGACGACATTGAATGGAACAACACCGGCGGCTTCCGTGCGCCGGTCAAGGGCAAGGCCGCCATGCGCGAGGCGCTGGAACAGATGGCCTCGACAATCGCCGAGAGCCGCTGGCGTCTGTTCGATTACATGGAAGAGGGCGACAAGCTCTGGATGGAAGGGGCTGACGAGTTCATCCTCAAGGACGGCAAGCGCGTCGCCATTCCCTATATGGGCATGCTGGAATATCGCGACGGCGTCATCCATCGCTGGCGCGAATATTACAACGGCTATCTGCATACGACCCAGCACAAGGATGGTGTGGTCGGTGAGCACGCCGAAATCATGCTGGACCGTCCTGTTATCACGGGTCCGAAAGCATGAGCGCCGCGCCGCTGATGGGTCTGACCCGCGAACAGATCGCCGCCGCGCCTTTGCGCGATGCGGCACTGCTGCCGGTTGATATCGAGGTGCGTCGCGAGGCCGATGGCACACTTTATCTCCAGTCTCGCATTCCGCTGGCCCCATATGATTTCAACCTGCCGCGCCGCTTTGCAGAGGGTGCCGCCCGCCAGGGCGACAAGGCCGCCATCGCGCGCCGTGCACCGGGAGGTGGCGACTGGATCAAGGTGTCCTATGCCCAGCTGAAGCGGAACTGCGACGGCTTTACCCAGTGGCTTCTGGACCTCGACGTGCAGGGCACGGTGCTGTTGGTATCGTCCAACTCCGCCCTGTTCTCGACCGTCACCTATGGTGGCTGGGCATCGGGCCGTCCGGTCTGCCCCGCCAGCCCGATGATGGTGGCTCTGGGCGGTGATCTGGGTCGTCTGCGCCATGTGGTGAACAAGGCCAAGCCCGCCGTGATTGTGGCCGAGACCGCCGCCATCGCTGCCGCCTTCGCCAAGATCGATACCGGTAACGCCATCATCGTCTGCGGCGAGGATGTGGAGGGCACCACGCCTTTCGCCTCCGTCATCGCCACTGAGCCGACCGATGCGGTGAATGCCAGCATCGAGGGCCTGAAACCGGAAACCGTCTCGGCCTATATGCTGACCTCCGGCTCGACCGGCCTGCCCAAGCTGGTGGAACTGACCATCGGTGCGCTGGGAGCCAATACCGCCCAGTGCCAGCAGACCGTCGGCAAGGCCGCGGGCTGGAGCGATGTGATGATGGACTGGCTGCCGTGGCACCATGCTGCGGGTGCCTTTGCCATGCGCACCACCCTTCTGGAAGGCGGTACCTTCTACATCGACGACGGCAAGCCCATGCCGGGCCTGTTTGACCAGTCGATCAAGAACCTGACCGAGGTCAGCGTCGGCTATTACAACAATGTGCCACTGGGCTACGTCATGCTGGCCGATGCGCTGGAAGCGAACGACGCCCTGCGTAAGACCTTCTTCGAGCGCGTGCGGATGATGCTGTTCGGTGGTGCAGGCCTGACGCAGGCTGTGTTCGACCGTCTGCAGGCCTGCGCCGTGTCGGAATGCGGCCACCGCGTGATGCTGACCAGCGGCTATGGCTCGACCGAGACCGGCTCGGCCATCACCGTCACCCACTACGAGACCGACAAGGTGGGCCTGGGCCTGCCGGTGCCGGGTTGCGTGCTGAAACTGGTGCCGGTCGGTGACCGCTACGAGCTACGCGCCTCCGGCCCCAGCCTGTCGAACGGTTATCTGGACGAACCTGAAAAGACCGCCGAGGCCTTTGACGAAGAGGGCTTCTACCGTTCGGGTGACCTGTGCGTTTTCCACGATCCGGAACGCCCCGAGCTGGGTCTGGCCTTTGCGGGCCGTGCCGCCGAAGAGTTCAAGCTGCTCAACGGCAACTGGGTCTATGGCGGTCACCTGCGCGAGCAGATCCTGAAACACCTCGACCCGCTGGCGCTCGATTTGGTGCTGTGTGACGAGAACCGCCCCTATCTGACGGCAATCGTCTGGACCAAGGCTGCCAATGCCGAGGCCGAGATCGCCGAGCGTCTGAAGGCATTCAATGCCGGCCAGTCGGGCGGCAACCGCATCCGCCGCATTCTGTTCCCCGATACGCCGCCGAACCCGAACAAGCACGAGCTGTCGGACAAAGGCACGGTCAACCGCCGCGCCGTTCTGGATAACCGCAAGGACTTGGTCGAGCGCCTGTTTGCCGATCAGCCGGACGAAGGCGTCATCATTCTGGAGGCCGCCAAATGAGCCACCATCCTGAAATTCAGGCCCTTCTGGACAAGCAGGCCATCACCGAAGTCATCCACCAGTATCTGCGCGGTGCCGACCGTGCGGATGCCGAGCTGATCGGCCAGTGCTATCACCCTGACGCTTGGGAAGATCATGGTGGCGTCTATGACGGTCCGGCCGATGCCTATGTGGCGGTCATGGCCAAGATGCTCCCGCGCTCGGGCGTGATGAACCATCCGGCGACCCACATCCTGATCGAACTGGATGGAGAGAAGGCCAAGGCCGAGCACTACATCTTCGCCTTCGCGCGCATGAAAAAGAAGGACGGCGAGGAGCTGGACACCTTCACTCTAGCGCGCGCCATCGACCGTTTCGAAAAGCGTGACGGTGCATGGAAGATCGCCCGCCGCACGCTTGTCTGGGAATGGAACCACGACAGCGCCACTGCCGAGAACTGGGGTGCGGGCATGATCACGCCTGACCCGTCCAAACTGGTGCGCTCGGCCAAAAAGCCGCACGACGCCCTTTATGCCGAGGTGAAGTGATGGATATCGCCAACAGCGTCGCCATCGTAACGGGTGCAAACCGTGGCATCGGCGAAGCCTTCGTCCGCGCCCTGATCGAGCAGGGCGCAGCCAAGGTCTATGCCGGAGCGCGCAACGCCGCCTCAGCCCAGCATCTGGTAGAAGAGTTCGGCGATAAGGTCGTGGCTCTGGAACTGGACGTGACCAAGGAAGATCAGGTCGCGGCCGCAGCTGCCAAATGCACTGACGCGTCGATCGTCATCAACAATGCCGGTGCCTTCCTAAACCAGCGCCTGATCGGGGCCGACACCATGGCCGCCGCCCGCGAGGAGATGGAGGTCAACTATTTCGGCGTCCTGTCCATGTCGCGTGCCTTTGCGCCGGTGCTAAAGGAAAACGGTGGCGGAGCCATCGTGAACGTTCTGTCGGCGGGCGGTCTTTGCGCCATGCCGGTGATGGGCGGTTACAGCCCGTCCAAATTCGCGGCCAAGGCGGCCACCACCTGCATCCGTGCCGAGCTGGCCCCGCAGGGCACGTCGGTCACGGCTCTGTTCGTCGGCTCCGTCGATACCCGCATGGCCTCGCACGTCGAGGGCAAGAAGGAGCGTCCAGAGGATATCGCCCGCGTCGGTCTGTCGGCCATCAAGCGCAAGCTGGACGAGGCGGACACCGACCGCATGGTGCTGGAAGTCCGTGCCGCGCTGGCGCGTGACCCTAAGGGGCATGAGCGGGCACTGGCGCGGATGCTGTTCGCCGACAGCATCAAGACCGGACACTAAACATAACGGGCCGCAAAAGGCCCATGAGGGGGAGAATTGCAGATGGAACTTGCGACCATACTGCTGGTGAATGCGGGCGTTGCCGCCGTGGCATTCTTTATCGTCTGGCTGATTTCTGTGCGGATCAAGGACCCGACCCTGATCGACAGCTATTGGGGTCTGGGCATGCCGATTTTGGCTCTGTCCACCTATCTGCAGGTGGATGAGCCGTCGATGCGCCACTGGCTCCTGCTGGGTATCAGCGCGGTCTGGGGCGTGCGTCTGTGGGGCTATATGATCCGTCGCTGGCGCGTGCAGGGTCCGGACCGCCGCTATGAGCGCCTTTACGAGAAGGCCAAGGAGAGCAAGGGCTGGAGCTTTGGCCTGTTCTGCGCCATCAGCGTTTGCGCCACCCAGATGCCGCTGCAGTTCCTCGTCTCGCTTCCGGTGCAGTTGGGCCAGATCGATAGCGTTCCGGCTGCCGTCGGCGTCATCGGCTGGATCGGCGTGGCGATCTCGCTTTTCGGCCTGATCTTCGAATGCATCGCTGACTGGCAGCTGAGCCAGTTCAAGAAGGACCCGTCCAACAAGGGCAAGGTCATGCAGTCAGGCCTGTGGCGCTATTCGCGTCACCCGAACTATTTCGGCGAGGCACTGGTCTGGTGGGGGCTGTATATGGTCGCCGCCGAGAGCTTCACCGGTCTGTTCGCCGTTGTCGGTCCGGCCTTCCTGACCTGGACCCTGATGAAGTGGTCGGGCGCGCCGACGATGGAATACCGCATGCGCAAGACCAAGCCGGAATATGCCGACTATATCGCGCGCACCTCGGGCTTCATCCCGATGCCGCCGAAGAAGATCTGATCTTCCGATCAGCGTGAAAAGAAGAAGGGCGCGGGATTATCTCCCGCGCCCTTTTTTGTTGGCCTTTATCAGCGGCCCTGCCATGCCCCCGAGGGGTAGAAGGCGAAGAAGCCTGCGGGGGCGGCGACCACATCGTGGATGCCGCGCAGGGCCCCTGAAACGGTGGCGTCTGTCAGGGCGCGCGATTGCGGCTTGGTGGGGTCGCCCTCGTCGATGGAGAAGGTCATGGTCATGTTCGGGCGGCCCTTGATGTCCACGACCCAGTGACCGTTGGTGTCCTTGCCGTGCAGCTTGGGGTCAGAGGTCCACAGAATGGACAGGGTGAAGCTGACGTCCTGCGAATAGCGCGCGGTCCAGCGCCATTCGGTAGCGGCGACCGTGCCCTGTTTGATGGTACCCGCGCCGATTTCCATGTCGTGGGGGGCGAGCGTCAGGGCGTGTTCTGGCGTGATCTCGATTAGTTCGACATTCAGCGCCTTGCCGACGAAGTGAAGGATTTCGCTGAACAGGGCGGTGTACATACCCGCCAGAGGTCCTTTGGTGATGTCGTTGACCGCAGGGTCGGCACCAAAGCCCATCAGGCCGAACACGAACTCCTTCGACACCATCTCGGAGGCATCGACGGTTTCGCAGACGGTGATGCTGTCCAGTTCGGAGCTAAAGCCCGTCGCGGCCAAAACGATGCGCTCGATAAAGCCGCCGGGGTTTACGCCGAGACCTGCCAGAGTCGAATTGCCCTTTTCACAGGCAGCTTTCAGCGGCCCCCAATAGGCTTCGTCATGGGCCATCGGATAGTGGAAGCCCGCCGTCGAGATGACGTTCTTTCCGCTTTCCAGCAGGCGAACCACATCGGCG
>JAEZHG010000294.1 GCA_023436945.1 Pseudomonadota bacterium
CCGACGCTGGCGGACTGTTATCTGATCCCGCAGATCTATTCGGCGCACCGCTTCAAGGTGGAAATGTCAGCCTATCCGCTGCTTTCGGCTATCGAGGCAAAGGCCGCCGCGCATCCGGCCTTTGTTGCCGCCCATCCGGACAACCAGCCGGACGCTGACTGATATTAGAGGGGTGAAGGCGGATCGCGGTAAATTTCGCCTTCACCCTCTTTCTCGATCGCCGATCAATCTCGCGTAAACCTATCTGCGTAAATATCGGCGTTGTGAGATTTCCTGACGCGCATAATCCGGTAGAGCGACTGGCCCTTGCTGTGGCCGTCCAGGCAGACCGCCAGCGCCCGCTGCCCCTGTTGCAGCGGGAAGAGATGGTGCGTCACATCCTGCAAACCGCAGCCGACGCCGGTGTCCACACAGTTGCCACCAAGCCTGATGGCGAGGCCGAGCGTCTGCTCGGTCTTGGCTGGCCGTTCCCGACGCCGTTCAAGGTGACCGTCCGCACCGTTCCGTTGCTGGACGGGGTTGACCGCGCAGAGATGCGCGCGCGCCGCTCGCTTGAGCACATGGGTCTGCCGCGCGGCGACACCGTTCTGGTTCAGGCCGCAACCGATCTTGTTGGCGAAGAGGGGCGGGCGCTCTGGAGCCGCCTTCAGGGGCTTAAAGATCGCGGGCTGTTCCGCCGCATTGGTATTATCTGTTCGGTGGATGATGCGCCGGTGGTTCTGGCGCGTCGTTTCAAGCCGGATGTGATCCAGTTGCCCTGCAATGTGCTGGACCAGCGTGCCCAGCATTCCGGCTATATCGAGCAACTGGCCGAGATGGGCGTGGCGGTGCATCTGTCGTCGGTGTTTGCCAAGGGCCTGCTGTTTGCCAGCATCGAAACCCTTTCCGGCGAGACGGCACGACTGGCTCCCAAGCTGTCGCGCGTTCGCCGCCGTATGGCCGAGGCACGAGTGGACCCGATGCAGGCTGCATTGGCCTATGCGTTGAACCTGAAGGGCGTCGAGAATGTGATCGCCAAGGTCAACTCTCCGGCGCAGCTGCGCGCCATCATCGCCGCCTCCCACGCGCCGTGTCCCGATGTGGACTGGCAGGCGTTCGCACTGGACGACAGCTTCAACGCCCAGCGTTTCGGTGTGGTAACAGCCGCCTGATCTGAAGGCGATCGTCCGCGACGAGAACCTAGGCCAAACAAACTCCCTCAAGCCGCGAGCTTCCGCGAAGCGAGTATAGGGAAACAAACTCCCTCAAGCGGCGAGCTTCCGCGAAGCGAGCATAGGGAAACAAAAATGGGGGATGGATACGGTCTGTCCCTTGAGGCGCGGCACCTGATCCGCCACCTTGTGGGCAATGAACGCGCCCATCGCCCACCCGCCTAAAGTTGATCTGACGCCTGACGCTGGCACCACGCCGGTCATGGCGCAATTCCTGACGGCCAAGGCAGCCCATCCTGACGCCATGCTGTTCTTCCGCATGGGCGATTTCTACGAACTGTTTTTCGATGATGCGGCACAGGCGGCGGCGGCACTCGGCATTGCCCTAACCAAACGCGGCAAGCATCGGGGCGAAGACATTCCGATGGCGGGCGTTCCGGTCCACGCCATGGATGGCTATCTGGCGCGCCTGATCCGTCAGGGCTTCAAGGTCGCCGTCTGTGAACAGATGGAAGACCCCTCCGAGGCCAAGAAGCGCGGCTCCAAGGCGGTGGTTCGCCGCGATGTGGTGCGCGTGGTCACTCCCGGCACCCTGACTGAAGACAATCTGCTGGATGCCCGCGGGGCCAACCGTTTGGCCGCAGTAGTTATCCGCAAGGGCCGCGCCGCCGTGGCCGTGGTCGAGCTATCGGCAGGTGTGGTGGATTCCGTTGCCTGTGATGTGGGTGACATGGGCTCGGTGCTGGCCGCTTTCCGTCCGTCAGAAGTTCTGGTGCCGGACCGCCTGTTCAGCGACGGCGATATGAAGTCGGCGCTGGATGGCTCAGGCGGTGTGGTTCAGGCCATGCCGCAGGCTCTGGCCGAACCCAATGGCGCACGTGACCGTGTGCAGCGTCTTTACGGTGTCTCGGCCCTTGATGGTTTCGGTACCTTTGAGGAGGCCGAGGTTTCGGCCCTTGGCCTGATTGCCGCCTATCTGGAAACCACTCAGGCGGGCAAGATTCCGGCTCTGGCCGCGCCGCGCCGCTCGGGCGATGTGGGCCATCTGGCGATTGATCCGTCCACCCGTAATAGCCTCGAGATCGACCGCACACAGCGCGGCGAGCGCGACGGCTCCCTGCTTCATGCCATCGACCGTACGGTCACCTCGGGTGGGGCGCGCTCGCTGGCCGAGCGTATCTCGCGCCCGATGTGTGATCCGGCGCGTATCAATGCAGACCTCGATGCCGTGGCATGGATGGTCGAGAACCGTCCTTTGCGCCGTGACCTGCGCGATCTGCTGCGGGCCTCTGCCGATGTGGCGCGGGCAACCTCGCGTCTGGCCTTGGGCCGTGGCGGTCCGCGCGATCTGGCCGCCATCCGTTCAGGCCTGATGACGGCCGAGGGGTTGGGGGCGCTGTTTGCGGCTTCGCGCCATGATCCGCTGGCCGGACCTCCCGCCCGTATCAATGCCGCGCTTGATCTGCTGGCGTTGGATGGCGAGCTCTCCAACCTGCTGGCCGAACTCAAGGACGGCCTGATCGAAGAGCCGTCTCATCTCGTTCGCGATGGTGGCTTTGTTCAGACGGGCCATCGCCCTGAACTGGATGCCGCCCGCGCCCTGCGTGATGACAGCCGCCGTGTGATTGCCGAACTGGAAGCCCGCGCCATCAATGACAGCGGTGTCGCCTTCAAGGTGCGCCACAATGCGGTGCTGGGCTATTTCCTCGAAGCCACCGCCAAGGCCGCAGAGCCCGTGATGCGCGCTGGACCTGACAGCCCCTATATCCACCGTCAGACGCTGGCCAATCAGGTGCGTTTCACCACGGTCGAGCTGTCGGAGTTGGATGCCAAGATCAGTCAGGCCGGACATCGCGCCTTGGCGATCGAGACCGAAACCTTCGAGGGCTGGCGCCGCGAGGTGGCTCGCCTCGCGCCCCAGCTTCAGGCCGTGGCGACCGCCATCGCCGAACTGGATGCCAATGCGGGCCTTGCCGAATGGGCCGAGGAAGTGGGGGCCGTGCGCCCGATCGTTGATGACAGCCTGACCTTCTGCATCGAAGGTGGTCGCCATCCGGTCGTCGAGGCGGCAGTGAAGGCGCAAGGCCTGCCCTATACGCCGAACGATTGCCGACTGTCCGGTGACGGCAAGACGGGCAGCCGTCTTTCGATTGTCACCGGTCCGAACATGGCTGGTAAATCGACCTTCCTTCGCCAGAACGCTCTATTGGTCATTCTCGCTCAGGCCGGTGCCTTTGTGCCTGCGCGCTCCATGCATCTGGGCGTGGTGGACCGTTTGTTCAGCCGCGTTGGCGCAGGCGACGATCTGGCCCGTGGCCGCTCGACCTTCATGATGGAAATGGGCGAAACCGCCGCCATCCTGACGCAGGCCACCCCGCGCAGCTTTGTGGTGCTGGATGAAATCGGTCGCGGCACCGCCACCTATGATGGTTTGGCGATTGCTTGGGCGACGGCAGAGGCCCTGCACGAAACCAACCGTTCGCGCACCTTGTTTGCCACCCACTATCACGAGCTGGCCCAGCTTGAGGAAAGGCTCGACCATGTGTCGAACCTGTCGATGGCGGCCAAGGAATGGAACGGCGACCTCGTCTTCCTGCACGAGGCCGTAACGGGTGCCGCAGACCGCTCCTATGGCGTTCAGGTCGCACGTCTGGCGGGTGTGCCGCCCAAGGTGGTGGCCCGCGCAAAGTCGGTTCTGGAAAAGTTGGAGAAGGAAAAGACCTCTTCGGCCAACCTCAATGAACTGCCGCTGTTTGCTGCCGTCCAGCCTGAGCCTGAACCGCAAGGTCCGTCAGAGCTTGATCTGGCGATGAAGGACATCAACCCCGATGACCTGACCCCGCGCGAGGCGCTCGAAGCGCTTTACCGCCTGAAAGCGCTCGACAAGGCATGACCCCGCTGGACCCGCGCCTGATCAAGGCCGCATCGGCGGACGATGTGCGCGGGGCTGTAGCTGCCTATCTGAAAGAAGGTCTTGAGGCGGGCCGTGACAAGGCCCGCCGTCGTCTGGAAGCCGATGCAGACGGGGCGTCGGTCGCGCGTCTCTATGCCGCCGCCGCAGACGAGATGATGATCAACCTCTGGCGCTTTACGACTGAGGTGCTTTTCCCGTCGCCCAAGAGCCGTCTGGTGCTGATCGCGGTGGGCGGATACGGGCGCGGCGTTCTGGCTCCCTATTCGGACCTAGATTTCATCATCGTGCGCCAAAGGCTCGAAGCCTCCGAGCGCGCCGCCAAGGTGGTCGAGTTCGTACACTATGTGCTGTGGGATCTGGGGCTAAAGGTCGGGTCGGCATTCCGCTCGATCAGTGAGACGATCGAACTGGCCCACAAGGACATGACGATCCGCACCACCCTTCTGGAAGCGCGGATACTGGCAGGCCATGAAGGGCTGGGGCAGGAACTGCTCAAGCGCTTTGGCCAGATGGTCGAAATGGCCGATCCACGCCCCTTCATCGCCGCCAAGATGAGCGAGCGCGACGTTCGCCTGAACAAGACCGGCTCTGTGCGTTATCGCGTCGAGCCGAATGTGAAGGACGGCAAGGGCGGGCTGAGAGACCTGAACACCCTGTTCTGGATTGCCCTGTCGCTCGATCCCAAACACGAGCGGGGCAAGGCGGCCTTGAGCGACCTGCTCAGTGCGCGAGAGATGCGTAATTTCCGCGAGGCGGTGGGCTTCCTGTGGAAGGTGCGTATCCATCTGCATCTTGCGGCAGACCGTGCCGAGGAAAAGCTGACCTTCGACTATCAGCCGGA
>JAEZHG010000330.1 GCA_023436945.1 Pseudomonadota bacterium
GTTTGGGGGCTCATTCCTGATGCCTCTGTTCCTTGGCCGTGTTCGCGACTATTCGGCAGCAGAGGTCGGCACGACCATGATCGTGTCGGGTCTGTCGATGTTTGCCATGGGCCCGATTGCAGGGCGACTGGTGCGCAAGGTCGATGCCCGTATCCTGATGTTCATCGGCTTTGTGATGGCCGCATGGGGCATGTGGGACGCCCGTATCGTTACCGACGAGTGGGGCTTCTGGGAGTTTGCAGGGGTTCAGGCTATGCGCGGTGCAGGCATCATGCTGGCCATGATCGCTTCGCAGCAGGTGACCATGACCACCCTGCCCCCGCATATGGTCAAGAACGCCTCGGGTCTGGTGAACCTGTCGCGCAATGTCGGCGGTGCCTTTGGTCTGGCGATCCTCAATACCAGCATCACCGAGAACACAGCGCGACATATGGTCGAGTTGACCAGCAGCATCGATCAGACCCATGTCCAGATGCGTCAGATGATCGAGGCCATGACCTTGCGGTTCGCCAATTCGATGGACCCGCACGGATCGGCGCTGAAGGCAGTTTACGGCATGCTTCAAAAGCAGGCCACGACCATGGCCTTTGGTGATGCCTTTGCGCTTCTGGCTGTCGCCTGTGCGGTTGCGGCCTTCGTGACCCTGCTGTCGAGACCCGCCAAACCCGGTGGTTCAGCCCCGCCTTCAGAGGTCCATTAATGCCCCGCGCCCCCGGCCAGATCGACGAACAGAAAAGCAGCGACATCCTGCGCGCTGCCGTCGATCTGTTCGCGCAGAAGGGGCCAAAGGCTTCGATGGCCGAGATTGCGCGACTGGCAGGCGTGTCGAAACAGACGCTCTACAACCGCTATCCGTCCAAGGCCGAACTGGCACGGGCGCTGCTTACCCAGCGCTCCATCGCCATCACCGCGCCGCTGGAAATCGATACCGATCCTGTAGAAGCCCTTAGCGCCGTGGCCGAGGTGCTGCTGGCCCGCACAGCCCATCCGCAAAGCTCGCATCATCTGCGGGCGCTGGCGCTGGTCTCGCGCGAGGATGGAGAACTTGCCAAGGCCGTGTTTGAATCCGGTCCGGGCCGCAGCCTGAAACGCATCGCCGACTGGCTGGAAAAACAGCACGCGCGCGGCACGCTGAACATCGACAATCCGAACGAGGCCGCCGAGATCTTCGTCGGCATGGTCATGGGCCACGCCCACCTGAGGCTGGTGCTGGGACTGCAACCGCTTTCCAGTGATCCAAAGGCCCACGCCGCACAGGTGGCGCGGAGATTTGTGCGCGCCTATGCCCCATAATGGGGACTAACGGGGCCAGAGGCCTTGGCCTTCTTGTTCAGATCAGCCTAATGCTTTGGGACTATCCTTTCGAATGGTCGCTGTTTCGACCTGCGGAGCCCTGAATGCTGATCCACCTTTCGTCCTGGCCTGAAATCGACGCCCATCTGAAGTCCGGCCATGTGCTGGCCAAGACGATCATCGTCCCGATCGGCTCGAACGAACAACACGGCCCGACGGGCCTGCTGGGCACCGACTGGCTCTGCCCCGAGATCATCGCCCACGCCGCTGAAAAGACCGACGAGACCATCCTTGTCGCGCCGACCTTCAACATCGGCATGGCACAGCACCACCTCGCCTTCCCCGGCACCATCACCCTGCGCCCGTCGACCTTCATGGGCGCGATTGCGGATTGGGTCTCGTCGCTGGCGCGTCACGGTTTCGAGCGCATCTATTTCCTGAACGGCCACGGCGGCAATGTCGCCACCATCGAGGCCGCCTTTGCCGAAATCTATGCCGAGTGGTCCTTCACGCCGGAGCCGTGGGCCGAGCGCCCGCCGTTCGTGCTCAAACTGCGTAACTGGTGGGACCTGCCGGGCGTGCAGAAGTTCTGCGAGGACATGTTCCCGACCGGCCATGGCTCGCACGCCACCCCGTCGGAAATCGCCGTCACCTATGCGGCCTATCCTGACCGCGTGAAGACCGCGACCTATGAGCCGAAGATCGCTCCGACCGGCCCGATCCGCGATGCCAACGACTATCGCGCCCGCTTCCCTGACGGCCGCATCGGCTCCGATCCGGCGCAGGCCTCCCCTGAAAAGGGCCAGCAGATCATCGACAAGGCCGTTCCGGCCCTGATCGCCGACATCAATGCCTTTGCCAACGAAGTTCTTCCCGTCGCCTGATTAGAAAAGCTGCCCAAGTGAAGAACTCCATCACCAAGATTTTGAATGGCACCGAGGCCAATCTGCGCACCGGTCAGGAAATGGTCGAGGCGTCGGCCTTTGTGATGCACAAGCGCATTCAGATCATGGCGGATGCGGCAACCAATCCCTTGCAGGCCGATGCCAAGGAACTGGGTCGCATGGGTAGCGAGAAGGTCGAGGCGTTTACCGCCTCGGCCACCGCTGCCGGTGATGCCGCGGTACAGTTCGGCGAAACCTATGTCGATATCGCCCGTCGTGCCGGCGAGACCCTGCAGGCCAATCTGGACGCTTTGGTCCACGAACCGGACGAGGCCAAACGTTTGGCACTGCAGACCGAACAGGCCGCCAATTTCTGGGGTCAGGCCATGCTGGACGGTATGACCCTGTGGTCCAAGGGGCTAGAGGCACAGGCCAAGATCATGGCCCCGTTACACAGCCGCGTAACCGCCAACGCCAAGCGTCTTAAAGACTGAATTTTCAGGCCGTTCTGACGATACCGTCCACGACCTGAACCGGCCATGGCGTCAGCTTGCCACCGGCGCAGGGACCACCGACGCAGGCCCCCGATAGCGGCTCGAACACCGCCCCGTGCCAGCCACACAGAATGACCGAGCCATCGCTGGACAGATAACGGTCCAGCTCCATGGCAATCGGGAAACCCGCATGGGGGCAACGGTCCACCCAACCCGCAACCTCGCCGCCCTTCTTGACCACGAAGCCGTGGAAGAAGGCATCGCCGATCTGCAGCACAAAGCCACGCGATCCGGGGTCAGCCAGATCGCTGAGTTGGCACAGCGCCACATTGGCAGGCGTTTTCCAGACGCGCTTGCGCTCCTCCTGCGCAGGCGCTGCCCCCTCCTGTCCGCTCATTCGCGTTCGGGTTTGATGGGGCGGGTCAGCAGGCTCTCAATCGCCGCATCCACCGTCGTTTCGCCCGCCAGAACAGAGGCGACCGCCTCGATGATCGGGGTCTCTACGCCAAGCTTTTTGGACAGTTCGCGAACAGCCGGAGCGCTCTCATAGCCCTCAGCCACCGAACGTTTACCCGCCAGAGCTTCCTCGACCGTCTGGCCCTTACCCAGAGCCAGACCCAAGCTCATGTTGCGCGACTGGGCACTGGAGCAGGTCAGGACCAGATCACCCATGCCACACAAGCCGGTCACGGTCTTGGCGTTACCGCCCAGAGCCTCGGTCACGCGCACGATCTCGGCAAAGCCACGGGTGATGACAGCGGCGTGGGCGCTGCGGCCCATCTCGCGGCCCTCAACGATACCGCATGCAATCGCCAGAACGTTCTTCAGTGCACCGCCCGTTTCTGCACCCACAATATCGTCGGCGTAGTAGGGACGGAACACCGGACCCGACAGGGCACCAGCCAGCTTTTCAGCCATCTCGATGTCGGCGCAGGCCAGCGTCACTGCGCTGGGCAGACCACGCGCAACCTCACCGGCAAAGCTCGGGCCCGACAGCACGGCGGTAACGGCATGGGGAATGGTTTCCGCCAGCACCTCGGCCATCAGCTTCAGCGAGCCGCGCTCGATGCCCTTGGAGCACAGAACGATCGGCAGGCCTTCGCGGGCATAGGGCGCAAACGCAGCCAGCGTCGCGCGCATATGCTGGGCCGGAGGGACGGCAAGAATGATGTCGCAATCGGCCAGATCGGCCAGATCGGGCGTCACCTTGATGGACGGGTCCAGCTTTACGCCATCAAGGAAAGCTTCGTTCACACCACGCGCACGAATGCTTTCGACCACCTCGGCCTCACGAGCCTGAAGCGTGACCTTGAGGCCAGCGGCGGCTGCGCTCTGTGCCAGTGCAGTGCCCCACGCACCCGCACCGATCACACCTGCAGTTTTGAATTCCATAGTCACTCCGGTGGCGGTGAGTTCCCCCTCGGGGCTCACGCCTTGGCGCCTTTGCGCCCTTGTTTCTTATGTACAGGGTCGCCCATTGCGCGCGCCTCGTCCAGTGGCCATCGCGGACGGGCCACAGCGTCCATGTCGGACACCCACCCTTTTTCCAGTCTTTCCGCACCCGCCAGCGCGATCATGGCGGCTTTGTCGGTGCAATAGGCCATAGGCGGAGCAAAGAAACCGAAGCCGTATTTCTCGGCCAGTTTCTGTAAGGTCGCCCTAACGGTCTTGTTCGCCGCCACACCGCCAGCCACCACAAACAGGCGCTCTTTTGCTTGCCCTATCGCCTCGCCCGCGGGGCTCGACTGCTTGAGGGCGCTTTCACCCAATCCGTAAGCAACAAGTTGGGGATGGGCCTCGACGTAGTCCTTCATCGCCCGCTCGGTGCGCTCGCCCAGTTGGCGCGCAATGGCCTTTTGCACGGCATCGGCCAGATCGGCCTTGTCCTGCTCGGTCTCGCAGGTCTGTGCCAGACGCGACGCCGCCGTCTTCAGACCGGAGAACGAGAAATCACAGTCCTTGCGACCCAAAAGCGCACGCGGAAGCTCAAAGCGCGAACCATCGCCCTTGGCCGCCAGCTTCTCCAGCGCAGGACCGCCCGGATAGCCAAGACCCATAGCCTTGGCGATCTTGTCAAAGGCCTCGCCCGCCGCATCGTCGATGGTGGTGCCGAGGCGGCTCATATCGCCAATGCCGCGCACTTCCAGAAGCTGGCAGTGACCACCGGAGACCAGTAGCAACAGGAACGGATAGGCCGTCTCTGCACCCAGTCGTGCCGAGACCGCATGGCCTTCAAGGTGGTTCACCGCAATCAGCGGCAGATCACGCGCCAGTGCCACGGCCTTGCCGTATGACAGGCCCACCATCACGCCGCCGACCAGACCCGGCCCTGCGGTTGCGGCAACCCCAGACAGTTCGCTCCATTCCAGACCCGACTGTTCCATCGCCTGACGGGTCACGGTGTCGATCATCTCGACGTGGCTGCGCGCCGCGATTTCCGGCACCACGCCACCAAAGGCCGCGTGCTCGTCAATCTGGCTATGGATCACGCTGGACAGCACCTGCGCACCATCTGGACCAAGGCGCACAACCGAGGCCGCCGTCTCGTCGCAGCTGGTTTCCAGCCCCAGTACGGTCAGCACCTCGCCGCCCGATGCGACCATTGTCCCATCGGCGGCATTTGCGCCATTTGCTTCACTGCTATAGTCCGCAAGCTTATCCATCGGGTCGAGGTAGCGATCCGCCCTGTTTTTCGCAACGTCTGGCACGTTTTAATGACTCCGCTTCTTCGTATCGGCACCCGTCGTTCCAAGCTGGCTCTGGCCCAATCGGGCATGATGCAGCGCGCCATCGGCCGCGCGCTCGGTGTGCCGGAAGACGAGATCATCCATGCTGTGCCGCTGGTCGAAATCGTCACCACCGGCGACCGTATTCAGGACCGTCGCCTGCTGGAAGTTGGCGGAAAGTCGCTTTTCACCAAGGAAATCGAAGAGGCGCTGCTGGATGGTCGCGTGGATGTTGCTGTCCACTCGATGAAGGATGTGCCGGCTGAACAGCCTGACGGCCTTGCCATCGCCGCCATCCCCGAGCGCGAGGATCCGCGCGATGCCTTCATTTCCGAGAACTATAGCTCGCTGGCCGATCTGCCGCAGGGGGCCAAGATCGGAACCGCCTCGCTGCGCCGTCAAGCCCAGCTCTGGGCGGCCCGCCCCGACCTTCAGATCGAGATGCTGCGTGGCAATGTCGATACGCGCCTTCGTCGCCTGCATGATGGCGATTTTGATGACATTCTGCTCGCCTGCTCTGGTCTGAACCGCCTTGGCTTGTCGGATGTAATCACCGAGCGTCTGGACCTGACCGCCTTCCTGCCCGCACCGGGCCAAGGCGCTCTGGCCCTGCAAACCCGCGCGGACGACACCGAGAGTGTTTGGGCCCGTACGCTGAACCACGCACCGACCGCCCTGTGTGTCGCGGCAGAACGCGGCGCCATGCTGGCCCTCGAAGGTTCATGCCGTACGGCTGTGGGGGCCTTCGCCCATATCGAGGAAGACACCCTTCATATCGGCACCGAAATGCTGTCTCCCGATGGCAAGCAACGCTGGACCCGTCGCGGTACGCTCAGCGCCGATGTCAGCGCCTTTGACGCCGCCACCCTCGGTCGTTAACTGGGCGAGGC
>JAEZHG010000336.1 GCA_023436945.1 Pseudomonadota bacterium
GTTTGGGGCAGTATCAATGAGCGCTCATATCTGGTGCGCGCCCTTCGGCCTTTTCCTGGGCTTCCCACGCTTCAATCAGTCGCGTGGTGTATTCCGGCGACTTGGTGAAGCGCGCCAGAACACCATAGATCACCGGAACGATGAACAGGGTCAGCAGGGTCGCAAATAGCGAGCCGGTGAAGATCACCACGCCAATGGTCTGGCGGCTGCCTGCACCTGCACCCTGCCACAGCATCAGCGGCAGAGCGCCGAAGGCCGAGGCCAGCGAGGTCATGATGATCGGACGCAGACGCAGCGACGAGGACTCGATGATCGCCTCACGGATCGAGCGGCCCTGATCGCGCAGCTGGTTGGCGAACTCGACGATCAGAATGCCGTTCTTGGCGGCGATACCCACCAGAATGATCAGACCGATCTGGCTGTAGATGTTCAGGCTGGAGCCCGCCATCAGCAGACCGAACAGACCACCCGCCGCGGCAAGCGGAACCGTCAGCATGATCACCGCAGGGGTAATCCAGCTTTCGAACTGGGCGGCCAGTACGAGGAATACCAGCAGCAGTGCCAGACCAAAGGCCCACATCACTGCGCCACCGGCCTCGGCCTGATCGCGTGCAGCACCGCCCCAGCGGACGTTGACCACGCCTTGCGGCTGTTTGGCGACCTCGGCCTCGAAGAAGGCCACGGCGTCACCCAGCGTCATGCCCGGTGCCAGATCGGCGGCAAGGGTAATGGCGCGCTGGCGGTCCAGACGGCGACGGTCAGGCGTATCGCCCGAGGTCTTGGTCGTGACCACAGCCGACAGAGGTACCAGATTGCCATTGCCGGTCGCGACATAGAGCGACTCCAGATCCGATACATTGCGACGGTTGTCGCGGTCGGTCTGCAGGATCACATCATACTCCTGACCACCTTTGATATAGGTGGTGGCGCGTCGCGAACCGAACATGGTCTCGAGGGTACGACCAACCTGCTGCGAGGACACACCGATAGCGGCAGCTTTTTGCGGGTCGACGTCCACCAGCAGACGCGGGGCATTCGGTTCATAGTTCAGGCGCGGACGCGAGAACCCCGGATTGGCCTGAGCGGCAGCCAGAACCGGCTGAAGCCAGTTGTAGATCTGGGTATAGTCAGGGCCGGTGACGATCATCTCGACACCGTTGCCGCCACCGCCGCCACCGCCGCGCTGGAAGGCACCGGGGGTCGAGGCGTTGACCTGTGCGCCGGTCTGGCTACGCAGGCGACCGTTGATGTCCTGTGCGATTTCCGCAGCCGAGCGATCACGCTCGCTCCAGTCCGCAAGGTTCAGCACGGCGTTGGCCGAGTTGAAGGAACCGCCACCAAAGCCCGGCGACGAGATCAGATAGTTGGCAACCTCGCCCTTCTCGCTGAACTCGGCGAGGATAGGCTCGATGCCAAGGGCGACCTGACTGATGTAGTCGAAGCCAGCGCCTTCCGGACCCGCGATGCGGATTTGCACACGCCCACGGTCTTCGTCCGGCACCAGTTCGTTCGGCAGGGCGGTGAACATGCCAAACACAGCCGCACCCACCAGAACCACCACGCCAAGCACGCCGACCACCGCGATACGGCGGCCCATGAGCATGTTCAGCGAGTTCACATAGGATGACTTCAGCTTATCCATCGCCACATCGACGCGACGGGCCAGCCAGCCGTTGGACTTCGACGGACGCAGGATTTTCGACGACATCATCGGCGACAGGCTGAGCGCGAGGAAGGCCGAGAAGCCCACAGCCGCTGCGATGGTGACGGCCAGTTCAACGAACAGACGGCCCACATAGCCCGGCAGGAACATCAGCGGCGCAAACACCGACAGAAGCACGATGGTGGTCGCGACAACGGCGAAGAACACCTGACGCGCGCCGCGCTCGGCAGCGACTAGGCCCGGCTCGCCAAGGTCCAGACGGCGCTGGATGTTCTCGACCACCACAATGGCGTCATCCACTACCAGACCGATCGCTAGCACCAGTGCCAGCAGCGTCAGCAGGTTCAGCGAGAAGCCCAACGGTGCCAGAACAATAAAGGTCGCCAACAGGCAGATCGGTGCCACCACTGACGGAATAACCGCCGCACGAAGGCTGCCAAGGAAGACGAAGTTCACAATCGCAACCAGCGCCATGGAGATGGCGATGGTGATCCAGACCTCGAAAATAGCGTGCGAGGTAAAGACCGAGTTGTCCGAACCGATTTCCAGAGTGGTGCCTTCCGGCAGCTCCTTCTGAACCTCTTCCATCAGGGCGCGGGCACCCTCACTGATTTCAAGGTCGTTGGCCTGTGCCTGACGGGTCAGGGCCAGACCGATCTGGTCCTGACCATTGCCACGGAACATGCGGCGGCGCTCGACAGCGCCTTCCTCGATGCGCGCCACATCGCCCAGACGGGTCACATAGGCGGCATTGCCGATCACCACACCGTCGCGGCTCGATGCCGCACCACGGGTGCCGATGGGCAGGTTGGCGAAGTCCTCGGGGCGCGAATAGTTACGCGCCACGCGGACCGTATAGTCCTTCTGCGAAGCCTCGAGCGAACCGGCGGGCAGCTCGACGTTCTGGCTTTGCAGCGATTGTTCGACATCCGTGACCGTCAGACCGCGCGCTGCAAGAGCTGCAGGGTCCAGCCAGATACGCATGGCATAGGTCTGGTCACCGAAGATATTGACCGTAGCGACACCCGGAACGGTGGCGAAACGGTCCACCAGATAGCGGTCTGCATAGTCGGTCAGTTCCAGACGGCTCATGGTCGTAGAGCGCAGGAACATGATCAGGATCGGCGAGGAGTCGGAGTCCGCCTTAGAGACGGTCGGCGGGTCTGCCTGATCCGGCAGTCGGCCCATCACGCGCGAAACACGGTCGCGCACATCGTTGGCGGCGTCATCGATATCGCGGCCCAGACCGAACTCGATATTGACGCTGGAGCGGCCATCACGGCTGGTCGAGGTAATGCGCTCGACGCCCTGAATACCGGCAATCTGCTGCTCGATCGGCTCGGTGATCCGGCTTTCGATAACCTCAGCCGAGGCACCGGCATAGGAGGTGCTGACCGAAACCACCGGAGGATCGACGTCCGGCAGTTCACGCACCGACAGCATGAAGAAGGCCGCAAAGCCGATCACGCAAAGTACAATGGCCGCGACCGCCGCAAATACGGGGCGGCGGACCGATACATCCGAAAGCATCATTGGGCAGCAGCCTTGGACGGTGCCTTGGCCGAAGCCGCAGGAGCCTGGGCCGCAGGAGCCTGGGCCGCGCCCTTCTGGACCGGACGAACCGGAGCGCCCGGCTGGATACGGTTCAGGCCCGAAGCCACAATCGTGTCACTGGCCGACAGGCCGGTGATGATCTCGACAAAGCCGTTTTCGACGGTGCCGGTCTGAACCTCGACACG
>JAEZHG010000337.1 GCA_023436945.1 Pseudomonadota bacterium
TCATGGCACTGGCGCAAGGGGCGGTGCTGATGGTGGCCGGGATTTCGCTGCTGGGCGTGGGGATGGGGATCGGTTTCTATGGTCCGGCCAATGCGCTTCTGGTGGCGATCCATGGCGAGAATGCCAAACGACCGATTACAGCCATTTCCCTGATTGGTGCCTTTGGTGGTGCGGTTGGCTGGCCGCTGACGGCGTGGCTGATTGAACAGTGGGGCTGGCGCGGAGCCTGCGCGACATGGGCGCTGCTGAATGTCGGGCTTTGCCTGCCGCTCTATTGGCTGCTGCTACCCAAACAGGCGCGCCGCGAGGCCAAGGCCGTGGCTGATGGCAAGGTGAAGTGGGATGCGACCCTGATCCGGCTGGCGATCCTGTTTGCCTGTGGCTGGTGGGTGGCGACGGCGCTGGCCTCGCACCTGCCGAGGGTGTTGGAGCGACTGGGCCTGACCACAGCCGAGGCGGCCATGGCCGCCGGAACCATGGCGATTGCGGCCATTGCGGTGCGACTGATGGCACTGGTGTTTCCGGTAATGAAACAGCCTGTGGCCGCCGTTCGTGTTGCAACCATGGGCCATCCATTCGGTGTGCTGATAGCGGTTGTGGGCGGCAAGGCGCTGGCGGTGTTTGTGGCCATCGGGCAGGGGCTGGGTAACGGCCTGCTGTCGGTCGCAGCAGGCGTCTTGCCACTGCATATCTATGGCAAGGCCAACTATGGCTTGCGCCAAGGTCTAATGCTGATGCCCGCCCGTTTCTCTCAGGCCGCAGCCCCGATGATGTTCGCCGCAGTACTGGACATAACGGTTCAGGTGGCGCTGATGGTCACCACGGGTCTTTGCGTGACGATGTTCCTGATGACGCTGGGCATAGGCGCGCAAAAGGGTACCGCCGGACTGACAGTGGCAGTGGGAAGGGCAGCCGAGTGAAGTGGAGTTTGCGTTTCGCCCAACTGGTGGCGGGCTTGTGTGTGTTTGGTCTGGGGGCGGCGCTGATGGTGCGCGTGCATCTGGGGCTGGACCCTTGGAACGTCTTCCACCAGGGGTTGGCCAGCCGCACGGTGCTCAGCCTCGGCACGATCAGCATCCTGTCCGGCATTGTGGTGATGCTGCTGTGGATTCCACTGCGCCAGAAGCCGGGTTTGGGGACGATCTGCAATATCCTGCTGATCGGTCTGTCGATGGATCTGTTCTTGTGGCTGATCCCTGACATCGAGGGATGGCCGCTAAGGATTGCGGGTCTGATTGCGGGGCTGGTGCTGACGGGTCTTGGTACGGCGGCCTATATCGGCGCGGGCATGGGCACGGGGCCGCGTGATGGCTTGATGCTCGGTTTGAACCGCAAGTTCGGCTGGTCAATCCGTATCTCGCGGATGTTGGTCGAGGTGGTGGTGCTGATCTCCGGTTGGCTGCTGGGCGGGGTTGTCGGAGTGGGCACGGTGGCCTTCGCGCTGGGTATTGGGCCGCTGGTGCAGTTCTTCCTGCCTTGGTTCCAGCGCGCCCCTGTCGCACGCAAAGCTGATGAAGCCGTCCGCGTCCCTCAGTGAGGGACGCTTTGCACCACGGAAATGATCTGCTCGGCTTCATCGGCGCGTCCGGCACGTCGTAGGGCATCGGCCAACTGCATCCGGACGGGCACCGCCTGCGGGGCATAGGTCAGGGCCATCGCCAGAGTGGCAATGTCATTATCCGTTGGATAGCTGGGCGAGCCGCTGCGCAGACGGGCAAGGGTCATATAGATCCGGTAATCCGTCTGATCGGCATCCAGTGCACGGCGCAGATAGGTCTGGGCCTCGCGGATTTCGGCAACCTTGGCATCGCCTTCCAACGGCTCTGACCTTTCGATGTGCAGGTCCGCCATCAGGCGCAGGGCCTCGGTGTGGGTTGGATAAAGCTCAAGCGCACGTTTAAGGATCTGTTCCGCAACCGCCTTGTCGCCCCATCGCAGTTCCGCGCGGCCTAGAGTCACCATCGCCAAGCGGTCATCGGGATAACGCGCCGCATCGGTCCGCACGCGAGACATCATCGTGGCCAGTGTCTCTTCGGGCTGGTTGTATTGAAGCGCGACAGAATAGAGCAGCATGTCTTTGGCGCTGGGTGGCAAATCACGGATTTGGATCAGGGCTTCATTATCCGGCACCGACATCTCCGCATAGGGCATCCTCCCGCGCAGGTAGGCGCGTAATGCGGCGGTCAGTTCATCCGGTGTCATGCCCAGATGGGTCTGTAGCGCCTCGGCCTCCGACATACCGCCTCGCACCGCCGCCAAATAGCGATCCAGACCCGCGCGCCGCTGGGCATCGGTGATCAAATAATGGGTCAGCAGCCACGACTGGGCATAGAACACCGCCCGTTCTTGACCCGTGTATTGGCGGTTCGCTGCAGACAGTAGGTCCACCATGGGCAGCCAGCGCTGGTTGTTCAGCGTCGCCAGACGGTGCGGCTGGGCATAGCCGATCTTGACCTTGTTCGGAGTATCCAGATCCGATGCGCCAAAGAACTCGGCAAACCCCTCGTTGAACCACGACGGGAAGCGGACGCCTGAGGTGTTGTAGAGGAAGTGGTGGGCGTATTCGTGGTAGAGAATGCGCTCGCCCAGGCCGCGCCGGAAGGCGGCATAGATATTGGTCCCATTGGCCGAATAATAGCCTCCGACGTTCGAGCCGACCGTCGGGAACATGGTTTTCAGTTCGCGTTCAGAGCCGACGGAATAGATCGGCAGCTTGCGATAGGGGGCATCGGCATTATTGCCGAACTGGGTTTCCATCAGGCTGTGCAATCGCTCCAGCCTGCCGACCGTGTTGCGAAGCTCGCGCTCGCCTTGGTCGGCATAGACGATGAAATGCTCGCTCTCTGCGACGCGCCACTGGGCGTGGGCGGCGGGCGCTATCGTGAGGGGAATCAGCAGGCAGAGGCTGCTCCAAAGGGCCTTGAGCATAAAATAGCCTCCCTATCCGTACTGACAGGGAGGCTACATAAACCGCTGGTTGCAAGCAATCAGTGTTCGCCGGGCTTTTAGCCGCGTTCCAGCGTCTTGGAGAAAGTCACCTTCGGGAAGCGCTCGCCCACATAGCCGGTTTCCCACGACGACTTGGCGAGGAAGACCGGATTTTGGTCGATATCGGTCGCCATTTGCGGGCGGTATTTCGAGGCGAAATCCTCAAGGTCGGCCTTTTCCGCCACGACCCAGCGGGCTTCGGCGTAAGGCGACGGCTCGAAGATGACGTCGAGGTTGTATTCGGCACCCAGACGGTCGGCCATAACCTCGAACTGAAGCTGGCCCACAGCGCCGACGATGAAGTCTGCACCCAGTTCCGGACGGAACAACTGGGTCACACCTTCCTCGGCCAGACCTTCCAGCGCCTTCTTCAGGTGCTTGGCCTTCAGCGGGTCCTTTACGCGCACGCGCTGCAGGATTTCCGGCGCGAAGTTGGGCAGGCCCGCAAAACGGACAAGACCGCTTTCCGACAGGCTGTCACCCACGCGCAGCACGCCGTGGTTCGGAATACCGATCACGTCGCCTGCATAGGCTTCCTCGGCCAGTTCACGGTCGGAGGCGAAGAACATCATCGGCGCGTTGACCGACAGTTGCTTGCCGGTGTTTTGCACCTTCAGCTTCATGCCGCGCTTGAACGAGCCGGAGGCCATGCGGAACATGGCGATACGGTCGCGGTGGTTCGGGTCCATATTGGCCTGAACCTTGAAGACGAAGCCTGTGACTTCGGACTGGCCCGGATCGACTTCCAGCGGTTGCGGCTCGGGGGCGTTGCGGGTTTCCGGCGGGGCTTCCTTGCGGGCAGCCATGACCTTCGGAGCCGGAGCCCATTCGCCGATGGCGCGCAGCAGGTCTTCGATACCGAAGTGGCGAAGCGCCGAGCCCCACAGGATCGGGGTCATGTGGCCTTCGAGGAAGGACTGGCGGTCAAACTGCGGATAGCCGGCCTCAACCAGCTCCAGAGCCTCGGAAACCTCCTCGTGCTCGCCCTGTTCGAAATACTGGGCGGCGTCGGTCAGTGGCAGAGCTTGCGGGTGTTCGGGATCCTCATCCGAACCCGCGGCCTTCTTGGCATAGGGCTGGAAGCGGCCGGTGCCGACCTCGACCAGACCGCGCAGGCGGTTGCCCGAACCTGCCGGCCACCAGATCGGGGCAGGATCCAGTTGCAGGCGCGAGGCGATTTCGTCCAGCAGAGCCATCGGGTCCTGCGACTCGCGGTCCAGCTTGTTGATGAAGGTGATGATCGGGATATCGCGCAGGCGGCAGACCTCGAACAGCTTCAGAGTCTGGGGCTCGATACCCTTGGCGGCGTCCAGCACCATGATGGCGCAGTCGGCAGCCGTCAGGGTGCGATAGGTGTCTTCCGAGAAGTCTTCGTGGCCCGGGGTGTCGAGCAGGTTGAACATCTTGCCTTCGTGCTCGAAGGTCATCACCGAGGCGGTGACGGAGATGCCGCGTTCCTTTTCGATCTTCATCCAGTCCGAGCGGGCACGGCGGTTCTCGCCGCGGGCCTTAACGGCACCTGCGGCACGCAGTGCGCCACCGGCCAGCAGAATGTGCTCGGTCAGGGTGGTTTTACCGGCGTCCGGGTGGGCGATGATGGCGAAGGTCCGGCGACGTCCGGCTTCGTCAGCAATGGTCAGTTTTGACATGAAAAATCCTCTGACCGCGGGGGTTAGCGGAAAACCCTCGTAAAGTCACCGTTCACGATGGTGTGAAAGCCCCTAGGCAACCAAGGGTCTTTAAGAGACGCTTTCCTAGCGAGACGGTGTCCCACGATGGACATCGCCGCATAGGGAAAGGAAACGTCATGGCTCTGGTTCATCCGGGAAAGCCGCGCGCTATGTCTTTTTCGCGCGACACTTCTGTTCGTAAGGAACTCCATCCGGCGGTAGGACTGCTTATGGGCTTCGGTGTTCTGGTCGGCGTCGCGTTCGCGGTGCACTTCGTCTTCCACGTGCTGTTCTAAGCCACAGGAATAGACCGCATTCGCGCGCACAGTTGGCACCCGCGCATTTGCGGGCAGGGATGCTTGTGCGCCCAAAACTTCTATAGAACGGCCATAAGGGCGGGCATGGAATGTGCCACGCCCTTTTTAATGTGCCCTAGCTGGCGCGGGTCGGGTCGGTCATGGGCTCGACGAAGTTGCGCTCGGTATGCAGGTGTGGCGAGACGCTGCCCGTAATGCGCTGGATCATACGGTTGACGACAGGCGGCGCATCCCCGCGATGCAGCTTGCGGATGTCGGCGGTGACGCGGGCATCGTCGTGGGTCATGCGCTGGTTGTGGCGCACATAGTCCAGCCACGTCGATGTCTGGTATTTCTCGACCCAGATATTGGGATTGCCGAGGTCACGCATCAGGCGCCACTGGTGCGCCCCGTCGCGGCGGCGGATGCGGCGGCGCTCTTCCATCAGGGTCAGGAACTCGGGCACGTCGTCGTCGTCGATCGTATAGGCGATGGAGACGATGATCGGGCCACTGCGCGGCTCGATGTGCAGGGCGGTGTCGGGTTCTTTCCAGCGATCCAGCGGCGCAAGGTTCAGCGCCTCGCCGTTGGCCAGCGGCAGTCTGAAGCCCAGCACCATACAGACAACGAGAACACCCGCAGAAAGGGTCAGGGCCAGGGGGATGTCGTAGTTCTGGGCGATAGAGCCCCACAGCCATGCGCCCGCTGCCATGCCGCCAAAGGCGCACATCTGATAGAGCGCCAGTGCGCGGGCCACGACCCAGCGCGGGGCCGACAGCTGCACCGTGACGTTAAAGGTCGACAGCACGATCACCCATGCCCCGCCGCCCAGCAAAAGGGCCATGATGGTCAGCGGCAATATCGGACTATAGGCCACGCCCAGTGCGGCGACGGCAAAGACCAGAATCCAGAAACGCACCAGAGTTTCGGACTTGAAACGCGCCCTCAGCGGCGTGACGCACAACGCGCCTGCCACCGCACCCACGCCAAATGCTCCCAATAACACGCCGTAAACCAGCGGGCCGCCGCCGACCTCATGGCGTGCGATGACGGGCATCAGGGCCTGGAGGGCGCTGGCCCCGACACCGAACATCAGGGCGCGAAACAGAACCGACACAATGCGCGGTGACAGGACCGCATAGCGCACACCGCCCGCCATGGCTGCCAGCAGACCTTCGCGCGGGAGGGTCCGCTGTGGCACCTGCGGCTTCCAGCGGAACAGCACGACCAACAGGCCGATGTAGGACACGGCATTGATCAGGAAGGCCGATGCCGCCCCTGCCACCGCAACAACAACACCGCCCAGCGCCGGACCTGCGCTTCGGGCCAGATTGAAGCCCATGGAGTTAAGGGTAATGGCCGAGGGCAGATCCTCGCGCGGGACCATATCGCCCACTGAAGCCTGCCACGCGGGACCGTTAAACGCCACGCCGCAGCCGATCAGGAAGGTAAAGCTGAGCAGCACCCAAGGCGTCAGCCAGCCTTGATAGGCCATGATGGCCAGACCCGCCGAGACCAGCAGCATGAAGGTCTGCGCCGCTAGCATGATCTTGCGGCGGTCCATGGTGTCGGCCAGTGCGCCTGCCGTCAGCGACAGAAGCATGATAGGCAGGGTGACCGAGGCCTGAACCAGCGCGGTGGTCTGGGTCGTGCCGATCGAGGTCATGATCCACGACGCGCCGACGGACTGGATCAGCCCGCCGAAGTTGGTCATCAGGCTGGTGATCCAGATGGCCCTGAACAGCGGGTGACGAAGCGGAGCAAGGGGGGAGTTCGAAGGGGCCATCAGGGCTGCACCTTCATTTCGGATCGCTTCATCAGGCCATGGAACGCTGTCATGCCTGCACTCCACACCCAGTGTCGAACTAAGGCAAGCTTTGGTGTTTGGCAGTATGGGTTTTGGATCGCAAAAGTCTTATAGAGGCCGCGTGACTGATACCGATTTCAAAGATTATCCCGTTCTGGTTGCCGCCCTGTATCGCTTTGCGCCAGTGGCTGACACCGCTGCGCTGCGTGATCGCCTGATCGCCCTTTGTGGTGAAGAGGTTCGCGGCACCCTTTTGGTCGCCCATGAGGGCATCAACGGTACGATTGCCGGACCACACGCCGCGATCAAACGCGTGGTGGACGGTATCTATGCCGAGCCGGGCTTTGACCGTCTGGAGCTAAAATACTCGGGCGCGAACGAAATGCCTTTCTACCGCATGAAGGTGCGGATCAAGAAAGAGATCGTGACCATGGGCCTGCCCAATCTCGATCCGGTCAACGGCGTGGGTACCTATGTGAAGCCGCAGGACTGGAACGCGCTGATCAGCGATCCGGACACGGTCATCATCGACACCCGTAACGACTACGAGTTCGAGATCGGCACCTTCAAGAACGCGATCCAGCCGAACACCAAGACCTTCCGCGAGTTCGCGGACTGGTTCGAGAAGGAAGGCCGTGCGCTGGTCACCCGCGACAAGCCGACCAAGGTGGCTATGTTCTGCACCGGCGGTATCCGCTGCGAAAAATCGACCGCCTATCTGAAATCCGAAGGCATTCAGGAAGTGCACCACCTTGAAGGCGGCATCCTGAAATACCTTGAGGAAATCCCCGAGCCGGAGAGCCTGTGGGACGGCGAGTGCTTCGTGTTTGACGAGCGCGTCTCGGTCGGCCACGGCCTGAAGCTGGGCGAGCACACGCTCTGCCGCGCCTGCCGCATGCCAGTCAGCCCCGAGGGCAAACAGTCGCCGAAGTTCGTCGAGGGTATCTCTTGTGAGCGTTGCTGGGACGAGCGTGGCGAGGAGCGCCGTGCCGCCTATGCCGAGCGCCAGCGCCAGATCGAACTGGCCAAGCAGCGCGGCAGCGCCCACATCGGCACCGACGCTGTGCGTGCGGCCCAAGAGGCCCGACAGCGCGCCGCCCAGGAACGCAAAAAGGCCCGCGAGGCCGCCGCTAAAGCTGCTGAAGAAGGCACACAAGCATGAGCAAGACCGTCCTGATCACCGGAGCCACCGCTGGCTTTGGCTTGTCCGCCGCCCGCCGCTTTGCTGCCGAGGGCTGGAAGGTGATCGCGACGGGACGCCGTGCTGAACGCCTAGAGGCGCTGAAGGCGGAACTGGGTGCGGATGTGGTCCACACCTGTGCCTTCGATATCCGCGATGCCGCCGCCATCGATGCGGCGCTGGCCGATCTGCCGCAAGCCTTCGCCAAGGTGGACCTACTGATCAACAATGCGGGTCTGGCTCTGGGCACAGGTCCGGCTCAGGAAGCCGACCTTGGCCAGTGGCAGCAGATGGTCGACACCAACATCACCGGCCTGATGACCATCACCCACCGGATGCTGCCGCGCCTGATCGAGACCAAGGGCGCGATCATCAACATCTCGTCGGTAGCCGCGACCTATCCGTACCGTGGCGGCAATGCCTATGGCGGCACCAAGGCGTTCGTGCGCCAGTTCTCGCTCGGCCTGCGCACCGACCTACATGGCACGGGCGTGCGCGTGACCTCGATCGAGCCGGGCATGGCCGAGTCCGAGTTTACTCTGGTGCGTACGGGCGGCGATGAGGCGGCGTCGGACACCCTCTATCAGGG
>JAEZHG010000049.1 GCA_023436945.1 Pseudomonadota bacterium
GAACATGGGCGCGCTCTATATCATCGTGAACGGACAGGCAGGCCGCAACATCGGCACCACCGCCGGACGCCTCACGGGCATTATGGGCCGCACCTATGACACCATGAGCAAGGCGTCTTTGCGCACCCATCTGGCCGTCAGCGCGGGCTTCTCGCGCCGTAACGGACTTGAGATGTCCTTCACAGCCATTCCCGACAATATTCAGGCCTCGGCTCTGGCCTTTGATCAGGAATCCATGACGGCCCTGTTCGAAGTTGGCCGTCAACGTGGCCGTGATGGCTCGGCATGGCGTCGCATGGACCAGATCGACCCGCGCGAAGGTCTGGTCAGCAACGACAACATCTCGGAATCCGACATTCCCGATGTTCTTGCGGTAGAGCCCGAAGCAAAGCCGTCAGAGACCCCTGCCGGCACCGACGAAAGCGGTGTAAATGCCCCCTCTACGGAAAGCGCCAACGCTCCCGAAAACCCGAAATAAGCTATGGCCGAGATCATCAACCTGAACCGCGCCCGCAAACAGGCGGCCAAGAAGGCTGAAAAGAAACAGGCGGAAGCCAACCGCCTGACTTTCGGCCGTACCAAGCTTGAACGCGAGCAAAGCCAGAAGAACGAGGCCGCGCGCGTCACCCGCCTTGACGGGCATAAGCTGGATAAGGACTAGGCTGCAGATTTGCGCGGGGCACGCATCATAAACACCTGCCCTGCCAGCACGATGCCCAGCCCGACAAAGGCCAGCACCCCAAATCTGGCCCCTTCAAACAGCACCGAAACCACCATGGCGATGGGCGGCGTAAGCGCCGAGATATAGCTGGCCAGCGCATAGCCATGCTTGCGGGCCAGCGTGAAATAAAGCCCGAACGTCAGCACCGACCCGATCAGCGACAGATAGATCAGCGAGCCGATATAGGCCGCGCTCCACTGCACCTGCCAATCAATGCCTGTTGCCAGCGCATAGACCGCAAGGAATGCCGTGCCATAGGCCATGGCCCACGCCGTAGCCGGCAGAACCTGCGCCCCCGCCTGCTGCCCCCGCCACGCACACCAGTTGCCCATAGCCGAGGCGAGCACCGCAATCACAGCGAAGGTGACGCCCATAACCGCATGGTTACCCAGTCCTGTTCCGGTGATCTCGCCCGCAGACAGAACGCCTACGCCGAACACGCCGAGACTGGCTCCAACCCAAGCCTTGGCCGATGCCTTTTGCTTGGACAGCAGCCGGAACAGCGCCAGATTAACAAAGGCCAGCGCGGCAAAGATAATGGCCACCACCGCAGAGGCGATCTTCTCTTCCGCCGCATAGACGAAGAAATACGAGATCGAGAACGCAAACAGCCCCTGACCCGCCGCCGCAAGATGCTGCGCCCGTGTCAATGACAGACGGTTGCCCGCCAGCTTGGCCACAATCGCCAGACCCAGCGCCGCCAAGCCGAACCGCAGGATCACCGAGATCGCCGCATGGGCTGCGCCCAGTTGATAGGTGATGGCGTACCACGTCGTGCCCCACACAAAGGCGCAAATCGCGACACTGGCATAGGCCCCTAGATCGGGACTATCGGATTTGGGTTCAGGCAAGGGTTTCACCAATCATCGGGCACATATCGTCCGGCGGCATAAACCAGCTTTGCACGACGGGCACATTACAAATCCGGCACATTAAGCTGGGCTGTGCGTTAGCGATCAGTAGTTTGAACAAAAGGCTCCCCCAAACCATGAAACTGATTGCCAAGTCCGCTTTGATAGCCTGCGGTGTGGGCGCTGCACTGGCGCTATCGGCCTGCGCCACGACCACAACTGCCCCAACCGATCAAATGGTCCAGATCGAGGTGAACGCCGCCTATCGCGAGCGTGTCGCCCTGACACCCGGTCACAAGCTGACGGTCACCCTGGAAGATGTCAGCCTCGCCGACGCGCCTTCGGTGGAGCTGGATCGTGTCGATGTTGTGCTCGATGGCAGAGCGCCACCCTATCGCGTCTATCTGGAAGTGCCGCAAAGCCAGATCATTCCGAACCATGATTATGCTGTTAGTGCCTCGATCTACGATCCCAACGGCGGCTTGCGCTTCACCACCGACACGCGCCATAGCGTTCTGACACGTGGCGCGCCCAATGCGGCAACCATCATCATGATCGGGGTCCGATAGTCCTTTGAGCAGTCTGGTCAAACGTTCGGTTCTATTGTCGGGCCACGCCACTTCTGTCGCGCTGGAGCCCGAGTTCTGGGCTGTGCTCGACGGAATTGGCGAGCACCTGTCGCTCAGCAAGGCCGAACTTTTGATCCGCATCGACGCATGGCGCGGACGCCGCCCTCTGGCGTCCGCCTGCCGTGTTCTGGCCCTGCAATGGGCGGCAGGCGATCAAAGCTTTGCCGAGGACTAATTGATTTAACTAAAAGGCGGGCCTGACTTTAGGGCTTGTTCCGCTTATGTTTCACTCACGATTCCGCCGACCGAGTGAACAGTGACCGATCAACCGCCCGTCCGCATCTCCGACCTTGCCCGCCCGCAATCCCCGCAGGGCGGCGTGAAGGACTATCTGTCCGGTCTAAACCCCGAGCAGCGCGAGGCTGTGGAAACGACCGAAGGACCGGTTCTGGTTCTGGCGGGTGCAGGCACAGGCAAGACGCGCGTTCTGACCACGCGACTGGCGCACATTCTGGCGACGGGGCGTGCGCGTCCGTGGGAGTTGCTGGTCGTCACCTTCACCAACAAGGCCGCGCGCGAGATGCGCGAGCGGATTGGCCATCTGATCGGGGATCAGGCCGAAGGGCTGCGCTGGCTGGGCACCTTCCATTCGGTTGCCGCGCAAATCCTGCGCCGCCATGCCGAACTGGTGGGGCTGCAATCGTCCTTCACCATTCTCGACACCGACGATCAGGAGCGCCTGCTGAAGCAGCTTCTG
>JAEZHG010000071.1 GCA_023436945.1 Pseudomonadota bacterium
GGCGACCTTGGGTCTCGACGATCAGATGTTCGGGATCATCAAGGCGGGTGTAGTTCACCAAGCCCTCGGCCATGCCGAACACCTGTTGCAGGGTGCAGCCCAGTTCCGATTTCACACGGCGCGCGGCTTCCGGAAGGAACTTTGCCCCGCCGACCAGCAGCACTTTGAGGGTGGAAATGTCGTGGGTCTTCTTAGCTGCTGCTTGCATCCACAAAAGGGCCAGTGGCGGCACCAGTCCGGTGATCGTCACCTTCTCGCGCTCGATCAGCGGGAAACAGGCATCCGGCGACGGAGACGGGGCCATCACCACCGTCGCGCCTACAGCCAACGCACCCAGATACCCCGGCGAAGACATCGGGAAATTATGCGCCGCCGGAAGCGCCGTCAGATAGACGCTTGAGGAGGTCAGCCTCGAAATCACCGCGCTTTCACGCACGCTATAGAGATAGTCGTCGTGGGTGCGCGGGATCAGCTTGGACAGACCCGTAGAGCCACCCGAAATCTGTAGGAAGGCCACGTCCGAAGGATTGGCATCCTCTTGAGGTAGGATATCTGCATCGGCCTCGAAATCATTGAAGGCAATGAACTCTTCGGCCTCACCGATAACGATAACCTTATCCAGCGACGGCACCTGTTCCTGAACCGAACGGGCCAGTGCGCGATAGTCGAAACCTTCGTGGCGGTCTGCGATCACATAGGCAGATGCCTCGGCCCGCGTCAGGAAATGCACGATCTCGGTCGAGCGATGCGCAGGAAGGGCATAGACAGGGATCAGGCGCGCGCAGAACAGGCCGAAAACAACGCTCAGGAACTCGGCGCGGTTGGGGATTTGCACCACAACGCGGTCACCCGCCTTCAGACCCAGCTTGATAAAGCCCGCCGCCGCCGTCTCTGCCTTTTCTAGCAGATCGGCATAGGTCCAGCGCTCATCGCCACCGACCACAGCCAGATTGTCCGCATACTCGCCCGCCAGACGGCGCAGCATCTGGCTGAAGGTCTCGCCAGTCCAATAGCCCTTGGCGCGATATTTCTGCGCCAGATCGTCCGGCCAAACCTGTTTCAACGGGATCATAAACCTACCTCGTCCACGCCCAAGGCGCGTAGAACCGCTTGGAGTTTGCCTGAAGTTTCGTCTGCCTCTGCGGCGGGGTCGGAGCCTGCGACAATGCCCGCGCCCGCATAGAGCCGCGCTTCATCGCCACAGGTTTCCGCGCAGCGCAAGGACACATACCACGCGCCATCACCAAAGGCGTTGGTCCAGCCCACCGCCCCCGCATAGAAGCCACGGTCGTAATCTTCCAACTGGCCGATCAGTTCAGCGGCCTTGTCGCGCGGCGTGCCGCAGACCGCAGGCGTGGGATGCAGCACCGCAGCCAGTTCCGCCGCCGAAACCTCGTCCGGATTTTTCAGACGCCCCTCGATGCGGGTGCCGAGGTGCCACATGGTCTGGGTCGAGACGAGCGCGGGCAATTTCGGCGCATGCAAATCACGGCAATAGGGGGTCAGCAGATCAAGGATCGCCTCGACCACCAGCACATGTTCGCGAAGGTCTTTCTCAGAGTCTTTGAGCGCGAGCGCTGCCGCTTCGTCCGCCACCAGATCAGCGCTACGACGGGCCGAACCGGCCAGCGGATTGGACAGGACAGCCTTACCGCGCTTGGACACCAGAAGTTCCGGCGTCGCGCCCACAAGGCGACGCATTGCACCTGCATCTGACTTGCCCAGTGGCGTCAGGAAACGCACCGCCGAATGATCCGCCTTCAACGCCTGCCACAGCAGGAAGGGATCAATCGACTGTTCAGCCAACACGCGGACGCTGCGCGACAGCACAATCTTGCGCACCGGATCGGCATCATCTGCGCTGTTGGCGATGGCTTGCAGCGCCTTAGTCACGGCCTGTTCATAGGCGTGGCGCGAAGGTTCGGCAGTCAGGGTCTTGATAAGGGGGTGCGACACCGACGAAGCCGGCTTCCAGATCGTGTTAGAGACACGCTGTGGCAGGAACAGACAGTCCTGTGCCTGACGGTCAAACGGCAGTGCGCCCACCAGAATCCGCGGCGAAACTTCGTCAATGGCCTGTTTTGGCAAGGCTGCAAAAAACGCCCTCACCCGCTCTGCCAACGTATCGGTAGTTCCCGCCGTCAAACGCTGTTGTAGGCCCGTTGTGTAGAGCCGCAGCTCGGGTGTTTCCAGGCCAAAAGACCAGTCCATTGCGTCACTTACAGTGTGAATGGAGGGATTGCCGGTATCGCGGCCAATCTGCACAGGCAGATCGGATCGGCTCCAGAACTCGCCAAGCCTTGACTCCATCACTGTCCCTGCGCCACTCACGTTTTTGCATCTCATTCGCAAGAAGCGGGTATAGGCTGACAAACCTTCGCGCTTTCTTGCGACGAGATTAAATTCGTACCGCTATGTTCATTCTCCGACGGAGCCTTAAAGAGACAGTCATGCAAATGCTTGTCGTTGATGATGATGCCCGCACCCGCGCCTTTGTGGCCGATGGCCTGCGCCAGCAAGGCCATATGGTGGACGAGGCCGACGACGGCGAATTGGCTCTGCACATGGCGAGCGAAAGCGAATACGACGCCATCGTCATAGACCGCATGATGCCGGGCCTTCCGGGACTTGATGCGGTTCAGGCCATGCGTGGTCGCGGTATCCAGACGCCGATCCTGATCCTGACGGCGCTCGGCTCTGTCGATGATCGTGTGGCGGGCCTGAATGCGGGCGCCGACGATTATCTGGTCAAACCCTTTGCCTTCAGCGAACTGAGCGCGCGCCTTCAGGCGCTGGTGCGCCGACCTCCCCTCGCGGTTTCGGTCAGCCACTATCGCGTCGATGATCTGGAAATCGATGTCACCGCCCATCGCGTCACCCGCGCGGGCCAGACACTCGACCTGACCCCGCACGAGTTCAAACTGCTGGAGCGCCTCGCCCGCAATGCCGGACAGGCCGTGACCCGCACCATGCTGCTGGAAAGCCTGTGGGGTTTCCATTTCGACCCGCGTGCAAACCTGATCGACGCCCACATCAGCCGCCTGCGGGCCAAGGTTGATCGCGGGTTCGGCAAGGACCTGATCCACACCATTCGCGGCGTCGGCTATGTCCTCGAAGCCCGCAGCTAGGCCCCGCACACCCAACATCTGGGCGACGACCAGCCTTCGCTATGCCGCGGCCTTTTCGGCCCTGATCGCGGCGGGCGGTCTCGGGCTTGTGGCGGGGGCGGACTATGCCCTCACCCGCTTTGCAGAGACCGAGGTGCGCGAAGGTCTGCTGCACCAGATGGATGTGATGCGGGCCGATGCCAACAACCACGGCACCGCTGAACTGGTCGAGAACCTGAACGCAGACCTGCGCAACCGCGACGCGCGGCGCTATCTGCTGCTGGTCGAAGCACCGGACGGCAGCACCTTTACCAGCGGCCTGACCCGTCAGGCGGTCAATGACACAGGCTTCCGCCGCAACCTGCCCAATGGACAGAAGAAAGCCCGCTGGCCCGACCAGATGCCCAATATGCTGGTGCTCAGCGACCATGCGGCTGACGGCGGACTGCTGGCAGTCGGGCGCGATATCCAGCACCTCGACGAGATGCGCGGGGTCATCCGCCACTATGCCCTGATCAGTGGTCTGGCGCTGATCCTGCTGACGCTGGCGGGCGGGGTCTTAGCGGGTCGCCTGTTCCTCAAACGCCTGGAGGCCATCAATCAGGCCGTGGACCGGATTATCGACGGGCAGGATTCCACCCGCCTGCCCGAAAAGGGATTGGGCCGCGAGTTCAACCAGTTGTCGCTGAATCTGAACCGGATGCTGGACCGTCAGGAAACGGCCCTGACCACACTGAAGACCGTATCGGAAGGCGTGGCCCACGAGCTTCGCACCCCATTGAGCCGCGTGCGCAACAGGCTGGAAACTCTGGCCCTCAGTATGGACGACCCCGCCGCCCGCGAGGACGCGATCGAAAAGGCGCTGGAAGAAACCGATCAGGTCAGCGCCCTGTTTGAAGCCTTGTTGACGCTGGCCCGTATCGAAAGCGGAGATGCGGTTCTGCACACCGCCCCGCTCGATGTGGCTGAACTGGCCCGCAATCTGGCCGATATCTATGGCCCGTTTGTCGAGGAAGCTGGCGGCATGCTGGCCCTATCCATCCAGAACGCAGGCATCATCGAAGCCGACAACAACCTGTTCCTTCAGGCGCTGGCCAATCTGGTCGAGAATGCCGTCTATCACGGCGGCGGGGCCATCACCCTTTCCAGCCGCAAGGATGGTGATCAGGCGGTGATCGAAATATCCGACCGTGGCGCGGGCATTCCCGAGAGCGAGCGTGAAAAGGTGCTGCGCCGCTTCTATCGTGGTGAAACGGGCCAGAACCACCACAGGTCCGGTTCCGGCATCGGTCTGGCCATGGTGGCCGCCGTAGTTCGCGCCCATAAGGGCGAGCTTGAACTGGGCGACAACCACCCCGGCCTGAAAGTCACGATCCGCCTGCCTGCCTTGTTCCGCGCCTAGAGATAGACATGACAACTGCCTCGGCTCCTGCGCCCTTCGACATCAAGCCCCTGCTGTTCACTGCGACCGCGGGCAGTATGTCGATGATGGCCTTTGTGGCGGTCATCGCCCCCATGGCCAGACTGTTGGGCATGGAGCCTTGGCACGTTGGGGCCGCTGTCACATCGGCGGGTGTGGCGTGGGTTCTGATGGCGCGCTTCTGGGGCGTAAAGTCCGACCAGTTGGGTCGCCGCAAGGTGCTTCTGTTTGGCCTGACCGGCTTTGCGATCAGCTATGCGGCACTGGGCCTGTTCATGAGCCTTGCGCTGGCATGGATGCCCGCAGCGATCATCAGCTTTATCGGCATGACGCTGGGCCGCACGGTTGCGGGCGGTTTTTACGCGGCTGTGCCTCCGGTCTGCGCTGCCGTCATCGCCGACAACACTCCGCCATCCGAGCGCGCTCGCGCCATGGGAGCGCTCGGCGCCGCCAGCGCCATCGGCATGATGGTCGGCCCCGGCAGCGCAGGGCTTCTGGCCGGATGGAACCTTGGCGTTTCGCTGATGCTGATCTCTGCACTGCCCATGGTGGCGCTGCTGGTCGTCTGGCGCGCTCTGCCGCACGACACACCGCACGCAGGCCCCAAGCGTTCGCCGCTCAAACTATCTGACAGCCGTATTCGCCGCCCTGTCTTCACGGGTTTCGCCGCCATGTGCAGCGTGGTGATGTGTCAGGTGGTTGTGGGCTTTTTGGCACTGGACCGCTTTGGCCTGTCACCCAATGAGGCCGCGCGCACGTCCGGTATCGCGCTGGCGGTCGTGGGGGCGATGATGTTCTGCTCGCAGATGGTCCTGCGTCGTCTGAACTGGACGCCATCGCGATTTATCCGCGTTGGGGGCACGGTAGCCGCTGTCGGCTTTGCAGCCACCATGTTCGTGCCGTCACCTGTCTATCTGTGGCTGTCCTATGCGGTGATTTCGGCGGGCATGGGCTGGATCTATCCGTCCCTGTCGGCGCTGGCCGCCAACTCGGTCGAAGGCCATGAACAAGGGGCCGCAGCGGGGGCCGTGGCCTCGGCCCAAGGACTGGGCACCATCGCCGCGCCGATCCTTGGCACGGTGGCCTATCAGTTCAGCTCTGCCGCGCCCTTTGCCCTGTCGGCCATGCTGGTTCTGGCAGCGGCCATGTGGTTGCCAGCCCGCAAATAAAAACGCCGCCTCGACGGGATAGAGGCGGCGCTTTCATTTCAGACTTTGCGGTGGCTCCAGATGTGCCAACCGATCACCACGGCGGCGATCACACAGGGCACAGCCAGTGATGCAAGG
>JAEZHG010000085.1 GCA_023436945.1 Pseudomonadota bacterium
CCGCTGTGCCCAATCAGGTTTCCGTCGTCAGGGGCAGGCCTGCACCTCGACCCAGCGCCTGTTTGTCCAGCGCTCGGTTATGGACCGCTTTGTGCCGATGCTGATGGAGCAGATCGCCGCGCTCAAGGTCGGTGATCCGAGCGACCCCGCCACCGATGTCGGCCCGATGATCGATGCCCGCGAGGCTGCCCGTGCCGAGGCTTGGGTCAATGAGGCCGTTGCTGCCGGTGCCCGGGTTCTGTGCGGCGGTAAGCGCGTGGGCGCGATCCTCTATCCCACCGTTCTGGAAAATACCGAGCGCAACATGAAGGTCCGCTGCGAGGAGATCTTTGCGCCGGTTCTTTCCATCATTCCTTTCGACGCCCTCGATGATGCCATCACCGAGGTGAACGCCACACCCTTTGGTCTGGCCGCCGGAGTTTTCACCCGCGACATCTCTGCCGCAATGCACGCCTCACAACGCCTGCACGTCGGCATCGTCCATATCAACGAGGCCTCCAGCAGCCGTGTCGATTTGATGCCCTTCAGCGGCGTCAAAGACAGCGGCGTGGGCGTCGAGGGTCCCCGCTACGCCATGCGCGAGATGACGGAAGAGCGTCTCGTCACAATCACCCTCTGAGGGAGCTTGTATGTCCACCCATAGTGTAACTGCTGCCGTTTTCATGGCTCAGGCCCTCAAGGCCGAAGGGGTCGAGAAGGTCTTTGGCCAGTGCGGCCATACCAACTACGCCCTGATCGACGCCTGCGACCGCGTCGGCATCGAATATGTCTCCTTCCGTCACGAACAGCAGGCCGTTCATGCGGCTGACGCCTACTATCGCGTCTCGCGCAAACTGGCGGTCATCAATGTCCACCTGTCGCCGGGCCTGACCAACACCATCACGGGCATAGCTTCGGCCGCCATGGATGGCACGCCGATGCTGGTGATCTGCGGCAATACCCCGTCCTACCACCACCCGCGCGAAGCCCACCAGGCGATGCGCCTGCATGCCGATGCCTCGCAAGGCGACATGCTGCGCCCGATTTGCAAGCGCGTTTGGCGCGTCGATATCGCCGAGCATCTGCCCGATGTGATGCATCGTGCCCTAAATATCGCCCAGACAGGCCGCCCCGGTGCTGTGCTTCTGGACATACCGATGGACATCTTCGCCAAGAAGCTGTCGGTCGATCCCGAGACTTTGAATCGCCGCCCGAATTACCCTCGTTCGGTTGGCGCACCGGACGGCTTGGCAGAGGCCGTAAAGGCCCTGCGTTCCTCCAAGCGTCCGGTCATCTTCGCCGGTAACGGCATCGCCCTTTCGGGGGCCTATGCAGAACTTCAGGCCGTGGCTGAAACCCTGCAGGCCCCCGTCGCTACCACTCTGGTCGGCAAGGGCGTCTTCAAGGAAACCCACCCGCTGTCGCTGGGTACGACCGGCATCTGGGGGGCGCGCGTAGCCAATGAGACCGTTCACAACGCCGATGTCATCCTTGCCGTAGGCACCGCCTTTGGCGAGGCCGACTGCAGCTCATGGCGTCAGGATCAGGTGTTCAACATCCCCGGCTCCAAGTTGATCCACATCGACATCGATCCGCAGGAGATCGGCAAGTCCTACCCTGTCGATATCGGTATCGTTGGCGATGCGGCAGCGACCCTGTCTGCCCTGAACGACCTGCTGAAGGCCGCTCCGCGCGACGAGACCAGCATCGCCGAGCAGCGCGCCGCCCTCCAAGACGGTAAGGCGCGCTGGCGCGAAGAGCTGAAAGAAACGCAGGAGATCGACACCAAGCCGATCCACCCTGCCCGCCTGCTGAAGGTCCTGTCGCAGGAAGCTCCCGACAACGCCGTCTTCGTGACGGATGTGGGCTGGAACAAGAACGGCGCGGGCCAGCAACTGGAGATCCGTGGCCGCAACGGCTTCATCACCAGCGGCGGTATGGCCACTATGGGCTATTCGCCCGCAGCCGCTGTCGGGGCAAAGTTGGGCGCACCGGACCGCAAGGTTCTGGGCCTCGTCGGTGATGGCGGCCTGATGTCTGTTCTGGGTGCGCTGACCACCGCCGTCGAGCTGGATATTCCGGTCCTGTGGGTGCTGTTCAACAACTTCTGCTACTCGACCATCCGCACCGTCGGTACCACCTACTTCAACAACAAGAACGGCACCGAATTCAGCACGCCTGACGGCGAGCTCTACAACCCCGACTTCCAGCTTCTGGCCAAGTCATTCGGTATTGCCTCGGCCCTGATCGAGGAGCCGGCCGATCTTGAGGAAGGCGTCCGCAAGGCCATGGCCGAGGACCGTCCTTTCCTGCTCGAAGTGCGCACCCGTGGCGACGTTCCGATGCCACGCACCGGCTACTGGGATATCGCCGATTTCCTCGCGAGCGGCAATGACTGACGCGCGCGCACATTCTCAAAGCGAACTGCATCGCAAAGACTATGCAGAGCAGGCCAGCGGCCCGTTACAGGACGTTCGCGTTCTGGACCTGTCACGCCTGTTCGCGGGCAATGTGCTGACGCAAATCCTCGGCGACTTCGGTGCCGAGGTCATCAAGGTCGAACCGCCCGCTGGCGATACCCTGCGCGGGTGGAAGACCAAAGGCGTTGCGACGCACTGGAAAATCTACGCCCGCAACAAAAAGAGCCTGTGTCTGGACCTTCGTCAGGAGCGCGCCAAGGCGCTGTTCCGTGAGCTGGTTCCGAGCGCGGACATACTGGTCGAGAGCTTCCGCCCCGGTGTTCTGGAGCGGATGGGGCTGGGGCCGGAGGTGCTGCACGAACTGAATCCTCGTTTGGTGATCGTGCGCATCTCCGGTTGGGGCCAAGACGGCCCCTATAGCCACCGCCCGGGCTTTGGCACGGTGATCGAGGGCATGTCGGGCTTTGCCGCTATCAACGGCTTTGACGACCGTGCTCCGGTACTACCGCCCATGTATCTGGCCGATGGTGTGGCAGGAACCTATGGCGCATCGGCAGCTCTGGTCGCCTTGCGATATGCCCAGACAGAAGGAGGCAAGGGTCAGGTTATCGACCTGCCGCTCTATGATCCCCTGCTATCGCTTCTGGGGCCACAAGCTGCCAATTACCGCCTCAGCAGAACGATCCGCCGACGCGAAGGCAGCCGCTCGACCAACTCGGCTCCGCGCAATGTCTATCGCTGCAAGGATGGCAAATACGTCAGCCTGTCCGGTTCTACCCAAACCATGGCCATGCGCATTCTCAACGCCATTGGCCGTAGCGATCTGGCCACTGATCCGCGCTTTGCCACCAATGCGGATCGTCTCGAAAACGTCGAGGCACTCGATGACGCCATCGGTGCGTGGATGGCCCGCTATACCCAGTCCGAGGTCGTCACCCATATGGAGGCCGCAGAGGTCACGGTTGGGCCGATCTATGATGTGTCGCAGATCCTCAGCGATCCACACGTCATCGAGCGCGAGATACTGGCCGACTATCCGGACGACGAACTGGGCCAGTTGCCGATGCACCACGTCTCGCCCCGCCTGAGCGAGACCCCCGGCAACATCCACATGCCCTCGCCGCGTCTAGGCCAGCACAACCGCGAAATCCTCGCCGAGTTGAACATCAGCGAAGACGAGATTTCCGGCCTCTATACGCAGGGTGTGCTGCTGACCGAAGGAGATGCGGCATGACACCCCTGTGGCGCTCTTTGGTCTATGTACCGGGTCACAAGGACAAGTACCTGTCCTCTGACAAGATAAAGCTTGCCGACGGCTTCATAGTCGATCTCGAAGACGCCGTACCGGTCAGCGAAAAGGCCGCCGCCCGCGACAATCTGGAAAAAGCCTTTGACCTGCTCGGGCGCTGGAACGGGGACCTGCTGGTCCGTGTGAACAGCGAGGCCGGTCTTATCGAGGCCGATGTGCATGCCGCCGTCACGCCCCGCACTTCGGCGCTGGTCATACCCAAGGTTAGCAGCCCCGATCAGCTTGCCGATATCGACAGCCTGATCACCGTAGCCGAGATCGCCAACGGCGTTACCGAGGGCTCTACCGGTATTGTCGTGCTTATCGAGAGTGCGGCGGGCCTTCTTGATATGGCCGCCATACTCAAGTCCTCGAAACGGGTCCGCGCCGTCAATCTTGGCAATGAAGACCTGTGCGCGGAGCTTCGGGTCGAACCAACCGAAGAAAACCTGAGACTGCCACGCCAGATGATGGCCATCGCCGCTTGTGCAGTGGGCGTCATGCCTTTGGGACTTGTCGGGCGCGCCACTCAGTTCGGGGATGTTGAGAACTATGAGGCCATCGCCAGCCGCTCACGCGATCTGGGTATGGCCGGTTCGACCTGCATCCACCCCAGCCAAATCGAGGTGCTCAACCGCGTCTTCTCGCCCACTGAAGGCGAGATCGCGCAGGCCCGCGCCCTGATCGAAGCCAGCCAGTCCTTTGCCGGTTCCGCCTTCGCTTTCGAAGGAAGGATGATTGACGCCCCCATTCTTTCGAGGGCGCAGCAAGTGATCAGTCACAGCGTAAAAATATCAAATAAATCAAATAGCTAAGAAGCTTCTTCGCACAGACGAAGAACGGGGAGTGTAAACATGGAAGTCGCGAACGATACAGAGCGCAGAAGTACCGGTTCCAAGTCCAACCGTTTCCGTCTCGCCCTCATGGGCACGGCAGCGGCAGTCGCCTTCACTGCCTCTCCTGCCTACGCCCAACAGGCCGCGCAGGAAGAACCTGTAGAAGTTGCCGAAATCGTGGTGACCGGCACCGCCATCCGTGGCGTGGCACCGGTCGGCTCTGCCACGGTCGGTATTACCCGTGAGGACATTCAGGCCGCACCCGTGCGCGATGCCTCTTCGCTGGTCGCACAACTGCCTCAGGCATCCAGCCTCGGCACCACCTTGCAGTCCTCGGGCGGGCGCGCCGCCGGTGTGAACCTTCGCGGTCTGGGCAACAACGCCACGCTGGTGCTGTTCGATGGCCGCCGTGTCGTTCCCCAAGGCGGCAACTCGCAAATCTCGGACCCGAACCTGATCCCGTTCAGCGCCATCGAACGTGTCGAGGTCGTGACCGACGGCGCATCGGCCATCTATGGCTCTGACGCTGTGGCAGGCGTGGTGAACTACATCACCCGCCGCGCTTTTGACGGTGCCGAAATCACGGGCCGTACCGTTCACAGCCTCTATGACAAATACGAAATCGACGGTGTGATTGGTCGGACCTGGAAAGGCGGTTCCGTCCTCTATGCGGGTGCATGGGACAAGAACGACAGCGTACCGCGCAGCGCTCTGCCTTTCCTGATGCAGGACCTGCGTGCCTTTGGCGGTAACGATAACCGCCTCGTCGGCACCACCGTCTATCCGGGCATCAACGGCGCATTGCTGATCGGCACTAATGTTTATGGGCTGCCTGCCGGTACCGGTCAGGTCCCGACCGCCGCCAATGTGCTTGCACTGCAAGGTAATCCGGAGCTGTACGACTCCTCTTACCTGTATGACAACTACACCGCCCGCGAACGCTTCTCCAACATGGTCAAGGTTCGTCAGGAACTGCGGCCGGGTATGGAGATCGGTTATACCGGCATCTACAACCTGCGTAAGAACAGCTCGTTGGCCGGTGACGGTTTCGAACGTGTGGCGATCCGCCTGACGCCGAACAGCCCCTATTACATTCCGGGCATGCCCAACCCGACGGCGAACCAGACCGTTGTCTATAACTTCAGCCTGAACAATCCGGACGTCTCGCGCCACCAGAACAACAAAGAAGAGACGCTGAACCAGTCGATCGACTTTGTGGCTGATCTGCCCAAGGACTTCCGCCTGAACGCGCTGGTCAGCTACGGCAAGACCGAGTCCTGCAACGTCTGCCAGCCGCAGGTTAACACCACGATTGCCAACGTCATCGCCAATGATCCGTCGTGGAACTTCAATCCGTTCCAGTCGGGTCCGCAAGCTGGTGCCATGGCTCTGGTCGGTGGCTTCCTGCAGCAATACGACACCACCCTGTTTGACTCGGTGGTCAAGGTTGACGGCCCGCTGTTCAATCTCCCGGCTGGCACTGTCCGCATCGCTGCAGGCGCGCAGTTCTCGCGTTACAAACTCTATCTGCACGCTCAGAACACTCTGAACCTGACCGGCACCTACCAGACCTCGCGCTTCACCAAGAGCGATCGCGAAGTCAGCTCTGCCTTTGCCGAGGTGTTCGTGCCCTTCGTCAACGAAAGCCAGAACGTCCCGTTCATTCAGAGCCTGGACCTTAGCGCCGCACTTCGCTTCGACGACTATTCGGATGCAGGCAATACCACCAACCCGAAGGTTGGCCTGACGTGGCGCCCGAATGACGAGTTCCTTGTCCGCGGTAGCTGGGGCACCTCGTTCCGCGCTCCGACCCTGATCGAAGCCAACCCTGCTACCGTCGGCCAGACTAACCGCGTCTGGGTCAGCAACGGTCTGAACGATCCGAACATCCCTGTGACCAACCCCGCGACGGGCCAGTCGGCCGTTCTGTCGCGCGGCGGTAATACCGCGGGCCTTCGTCCGGAATCGGCCGAGATCTGGTCGTTCGGCACCGAATACCGTCCGAACGCCCTGCCGGACCTGCGTCTGGGGCTGACCTATTATGCCGTCGATTACGAAGATCGCATCGAGAACCTGCCGAACCAGACCCTGATCCTGTCCAGCCCGGACACCTATGATCTGATGAAGGACTTCTACATTCCGGCGCTGCAACCCAGCACTTGTGTGAACGGCGACTACTCGACCTATAACCCCGCCTATCTGAAGTGGCTCAGCGACCCGAACGCAGTCTATTCGCCATCCACCATCAATGACTGCTCGCTGATCGGCATCATCGCCGGCGGTCGCCTGAACCTCGGTCGGGTGAAGCAGTCGGGCCTCGATTTCACGGCCAACTATCGTCACGACACAGAGTTTGGCCAGTTCGTCTTCAACGCCAGCTATTCCAAGATTCTGGACCTGCAGAAGAGCGTGGTTGCCGGTGGCCCGATGTTCGACACGCTGGACACCTACGGCTTCCAGGTCTCCAACCGTGCCCGTGCAGGCGTCAGCTTCATCCGTGGCGGTCTGCGCGCAAACCTGAATGCCAGCTACATCGGCTCGTACGTCAACGACGCTACGATCACCGTGGCCGGCAAGAAGCTGCCGGACACCGAAATCCCGTCGTGGACCACCTTCGATGCCGGCCTGAGCTATGACTTCGATCAGGCAGAAAGCCCGATCCTGCGGGACCTTCGTCTGGCGGTGAACATTCAGAACGTCTTCGACAAGGATCCGCCGATCGTCCTGTCTGGCACCAGTGCTGTCGATGTGGGCAACCACAATCCATATGGCCGTATCTGGACGATCGAGTTCACCAAGAAGTTCTAATCCGTCCCATCGGGGCGGTGGGAACATCGCCCCGATGGTCTTTCACTTACGGGAGGAAGTGATGAGACCAAGACTATTGAAGGCCATGGCGGCGGCATCAGCAATCTTGTTGGTAGCCAGTAACCATGCAGTGGCTCAGGACGCCGCTCCGGCGACAGCGCCACGCCCTGCTGCATCCATGATGGGTGATCCCTACCAAGGCCAGAAGAAGCTGCTGGTGATCGCCGATGTGCAGTCGGGCTTCCATCACGACTCCATCAACCACGCCATGTCCGTGATCGAACAACTGGGTCGCGAAACAGGGGCCTATGTGGCCTTCCTGCGTACGGACTCGCAGCTGATCACGCGCGACCCGATTGTGGGCGTCGGGTCCCGCTACGGCGGACGCGGGGTGAACGCCCGCAACCTGAACTATTTTGATGCCATCTTCTTCCTCGGCAGCGGCGAAGGCACGCTCAGCGAAAAGCAAAAGCAGGATCTGCTGGCTTTTGTGCGCGAGGACGGCAAGGGCTTTATCGGTGGGCACGCCTCGATCGTCGCCTTCTATGACTGGCCCGAATATCTCGACATGGTCGGCGGCTATATGGCTGGCGAATGGCGTGTGGAGCCGACGGGTATCATCGTCGAAGATCCCGCCTTCCCCGGCGCAGCCGCCCTGCCAGACACCATCACCGACCAATTCCCTTGGCTGGGAGCGCCGTACGAGCCGGGCACTTTCCGCACCATCGTGCGTCTGGACCCGTCGCGCCTGACGCCCGAGCAACGGGCGCGCCGCCCTGACGGAAACTTCCCCGTCGCCTGGGCCAAGGAATACGGCAAGGGGCGCGTCTTCGTCTCATCGTTCGGCCACAACGACACCCTGTGGGACGAGCCTGCCATCCGCACCTTCTATCTCGAAGCCATCAAATGGGCCCTTGGATCAACCGAGGCCGACGTCACCCCTGACGCCCAAAAATAACTGAACAGGGAGAGGAAATATGAAAAAGCACGCGTTGAGATACGCCGCGGCCAGTATCTGCATCATGGCCCTGACCGGAGCCACGGCCGCCGTCTCGGATGACGGCACAACCTGGCGCTCCTATGGCCAGAATCCGGGGGCAACCAACTTCTCGCCCCTGACCCAGATCAATGCCGATAACGTTCACCAGCTCCAGCGCGCATGGACTTGGCGCTACGGTGGCGGCGTCGACAATGAAGGCGACCGTGGCCTGGACTACCGTTGGGAGGTCACCCCGCTGGTCATCGACGGGGTGATGTATTTCTCCACCCCGACGATCCCGAACAAGCCGGAACTGAAATCCACCATTACCGCCATGCAGCCCGAAACGGGCGAGGTGCTGTGGCAGTGGGAATCCGAGCGCAACATCCACGGTCGCGGCATCGCCTATTGGCCCGGTGACGCCACCCATGGTCCGCGCATCCTGTTTGCAACCGACAAGGGCTATCTGGCGGCACTCGATGTCCGCACCCGCCAACTGGCAACCGACTTTGGCCAGAACGGTCTGGTCGATGCCTACATCGGCGTTGTGTCCGAGCGTGTGGGTGAGAGCCGCCGCGATACCTACACCCTGCCCAATCCTGTGGCGATCTATAAGAACCTGATCATCACCGGCTCGCGTCCGGGCGAAATGGGTCCTCCGGGGCCGCGTGGCGATATCCGCGCCTTCGACGCCCGGACGGGCGAGCTGGTCTGGTCGTTCCACACCGTGCCGCAACCGGGCGAAGCCAATCACGAAACCTATGTCGGCGACGAGTGGAAAGACCGCAGCGGTGCGAACGTCTGGTCCACCATCACCATCGACGAGGAAAACGGCATCGTCTTTGCGCCTGTCGGTGACCTTAACGGTCGCGCCCAGGGTCCGGAACTCTATGCCAACAGCCTGATCGCGCTGGACGCCAATACCGGCCAGATGAAGTGGTATCAGCAGATCACCCACAAAGACCTGTGGGACTGGGACATGCCGACCCCGCCGGTGCTGGTGAACTTCCGTGGCGAGAACGGTCCGGTCGAAGGCATTGCCCTGACCGGCAAGCAGTCCCTGCTGTTCGTGTTCGACCGCCAGACCGGCAAGCCGCTGCATGATGTCCGCGAGTTGCCGACCCCGCGCAGTGACGATCCGAACGACACCGCATGGCCGACCCAGCCCTTCCCGGTTCGCCCCGGCCCGCTGGCTCGCGTGACGATGACCCGCGACGAGATCCCGAACATCACGCCGGAGCAGTATGCCTACTGCACGCGCTTCTGGGACGAGAACAACATCGAGGTCACCGGCCTTTATGGTCGTCCAAAACTGGCCAATGCCACCCTCAGCTTCCCGTCCACCCTTGGTGGCCCGAACTGGGGTGGTCCGTCCTATAATCCCAACAGTGATGTCTTCATCGTCAACGTGCAGAACATGGGCCAATTCCGTGCCGCAGGTCCGGTAACGCAAGGCTTTGGCGCACCGCGTCCGCCGGGCGCTCCGGCTCCGCAACGTCGCCGCGCACTGGCCGATGGCGAGGCCTTCACCCAGTCGGGCTTCCAGTTCCGTATCAATGCAGACATCGTCCTGCCCTGCACCCCCACCCCGTGGGGCGAGCTGGTCGCCGTCGATATCTCCAAGGGTGAAATCCTGTGGCGCTCGCCGCTGGGTAGTATTCCGGGTCTGGAAACTGACATTGAAACGGGCTCGCGAAATCTGGGTGGTAACATCCAGACTGCGGGTAACCTCACCTTCATCGGTGCCTCCAATGACCAAACCTTCCGCGCCTATGACACCCGTACGGGCCGCCTTCTTTGGTCCGTAGAGCTGGATGCCAGTGCCCACTCCACTCCGATCACCTTCATGGGTCGTGACGGCAAACAATATGTCGTCGTGACCGGTGCAGGCGGAACTGCCGTCGCCGCTAGAAGAATGTCTGACACGCTCAACGCATTCGTCCTCCCGTAGCG
>JAEZHG010000102.1 GCA_023436945.1 Pseudomonadota bacterium
CCTCAAGTAACCTTCATCGAAGCCGACGGAACCGAACGGGTGATAGACGCCAGCGAGGGCGCTAGCCTCATGTCCGCTGCGGTTCAGAATAATGTTCGGGGCATTGATGCTGAATGTGGCGGAGCCATGTCGTGTGCGACCTGCCATGTTCACGTCGATGCGGAATGGATAGATCGCGTCGGACAGATCGAAGGCGACGAGCGCGAGTTGGCCAGCTTCTCAGACGATTTCGATGAGAGGTGCTCGCGTCTGTCCTGCCAGATCACGGTGAGCGCGGCGCTTGAGGGATTGAAGGTACGGATTCCGTCGTCGTGATGGATGTCGATCAGCGTACAGGTCAGGACGACACAATGACCCGCTTCAAGCGCGAAATCCTGCCGCGAACCATCCCAGAGGCCGTGCAACGTGCTTCTGCCCTATGGGGGGACTTTCCGGCCATCATCGAGAACGGACAAACCCATAGCTTTAGCGGGCTCTGGGCGGAGGCACGACGATGTGCCGCCGCCTGCATGGCGCATGGCATAGGTGCTGGCAGTCGCGTAGCGATCTGGGCTCCGAACTCCCGCCAATGGATCGTAGCGGCTGTCGGTGCGCAAATTTGTGGCGCGGCCATTGTTCCTCTCAACACCCGTATGAAGGGAAAAGAGGCGGGTGATATCCTAAGACGCGCGAGGGTTTCGGCGCTGTTCACGGTCAGCGGTTTTTTGGGCTTCGACTATCCGGCCCTGCTGGTGGACGAGGAAACACCTGATCTGAAACACACCGTCCTGATTCAGGACGGTACGTGGGAAGAGTTCCTTTCAAGCGGAGAAGGGATTGATCCGCAGGTGATCGACAGGGCTCTGAACGCTGTCACGCCCGGTACTATCAGCGACATAATGTTTACGTCGGGGACCACTGGCGCACCAAAAGGCGTGCTCACCGCTCACGGGCAGGTCGTGCGCATGTTCAGCGACTGGGCCGAACGCGTGGATGTGCGCGAAGGCGACCGGTTCATGATCGTGAACCCGTTCTTCCATACCTTTGGGTATAAGGCTGGATGGGTGGCCAGTCTGGTGCGCGGGGCGACCATCCTGCCGATGGCGGTGTTTGATCCGGCCAAGCTGGCGGACATTATCGAAACCGAGCGCGTGACCTTTATTCCCGGTCCGCCGACCATCTATCAGATGTTGTTAATCGAGCAGGAGAAAGCTGGGCGCGACTTCTCTTCGCTCCGCGTGGCCGTGACCGGTGCCGCGCCTGTACCGCCTTCGCTCATCTATCGAATGAAGAACGAGCTGGGCATGGAGCGTGTGGTCAACGGTTACGGCATGACCGAGCACGGCTGCGTTTGCATGACCCCAGCGGAGGCCTCGGTCGAGCAGATATCCGCCTCGATCGGCACGCCCATTCCGGGCGTTGAAGTCATTTGCGCCAACGAGAATGGGCAGGAGGTTCCGACAGGTGAATCCGGTGAGTTCTGGGTGCGCGGCTATGGGGTGATGCGTGGTTATCTGGATGATCCACAGGCGACGGCCGAGACGATCACCACTGACGGTTGGCTCAAGACCGGCGACATAGGTCACAAGGATGCGGAGGGCTATCTCTACATCACCGACCGAATGAAGGACATGTACATCTCGGGCGGGTTCAACTGCTATCCCGCCGAGATCGAAAAACTGCTGAACGACCACCCCGGTATAGAGATGTGCGCGGTTGTCGGCATGCCGGACGAGCGTCTGGGCGAGGTGGGCAAGGCGTTCGTCATCCCACGCGCCGGTGTCGCGCTAGACCCGCAGGACGTGATCGGCTGGGCGCGGAATGCGATGGCCAACTACAAGGTGCCACGAAAGGTTGTGATCGCGGATGATCTGCCCAGAAACGCCGCCGGTAAGGTCCTTCGGAATGTGCTGAGAGATTTGGGCGCATGAGCGGGGGACAACAGGACAGCCGCGATCTGTTGCGCCGTATCGAACGGTTGGAGTCTCTCGACGAGATACGGCAGTTGGTCGCTAAATACAGTCTGGCCCTCGATATGCGGGACTCAGACGCGTGGGTGACGCTGTTCCCCGAGGACGTGCAGGTTGGCGGTGGAAAGTCAGGTCGTAAAGCCCTGCGGGACTGGTTCGATGAAACCATGGGCCAGCAGTTCGACGGGACGTCACATCACATCGGCGGCCATGTGATTGAATTTATCGATCCCGATAATGCACAGGGGATCGTCTATTCCAAGAACGAGCACGAGACCGGCGCGGAATGGATCATCATGCAGATGATGTATTTCGATCGCTATACGCGCATCGATGGCCGCTGGTACTTTCAGCGCCGCCTGCCGCTCTATTGGTACGCAACCGATCTGAACAAGCCGCCGATCGGCAGCCGCAAGATGCGCTGGCCGGGCCAGCCGCCCTATGAGGGCAGTTTCCACGACCTTTTCCCGTCATGGAAGACGTTCTGGGAACGGGCGGGCAAACCCCACGATGCGCCTGTCGCCGATCCCGCGCCGCTTGAAGGTTTTATCGACGCTATGCGCAAGGACCATCCGCTGCCACGTCCGAGGGTAAGATGATGGCTGGTCTGTTTGATCCGGTCGATCTTGGTGCGATCCAGCTTGCGAACCGCATCGTTATGGCACCGATGACCCGTGACCGTGCGGGGGATGGTGATGCACCGACGGATCTTATGGTCGAGTACTATCGCCAGCGCGCTTCCGCGGGTTTGATCATAACCGAGGGCACTCAGCCATCTGCCGCCGGCAAGGGCTACTGGCGCACACCCGGCATTTACACGCCCGAACAGGTAAAGGGATGGTCGCGCGTTGCCGATGCCGTTCATGCTGCAGGCGGCAGGATCGTCGTCCAGCTCATGCACGTCGGTCGCGCGGCAGTAGCGGCTAACAAGGATGCGGATGCCGAGACGGTGGCTCCATCGGCTGTACGTTGTCCTGACATGATACCGGGGCCGGATGGCGTGCCCCAGTCGTGCGTGCAGCCGCGCGCCTTGGAAACTGCGGTAGTGCCGCAAGTGATTGGCGAATATGTGCAGGCAGGGCGCAATGCCATTGATGCAGGGCTGGATGGCGTAGAACTACACTGTGCCAGTGGCTATCTTCCGATGCAGTTCCTGTCTTCGAACACCAATCTTAGGAAAGACCAATACGGCGGCAGCGCCGAAAACCGCGCCCGCTTTGTCGTGGAAACCCTGACCGCACTGTCTGAGGCGATTGGGGCGGGCCGTATTGGCTTTAGGATATGCCCCGGAATCACGCTGAATGGCATGGCCGATGCCAATCCGGCGGAAACGTACGCTGTACTGCTGGATGCGGTGAATGGACTAGGTCTGGCTTATTTGCACTTGATAGACTTGCCGCAGCCCGATCTCGACGCGTTGGCCCTCGCCAAACGGCACTGGACCAGACCGTTGATCCTGAACAACAGCCGGGGGATTGAGGATAATAAGGCCCGCCTGGCAAGCGGCGAGGCCGATGTCATTTCACTGGGGCGTGGCTTCATCGCAAACCCTGATCTGGTGCAGCGTCTGAAATATAACCTACCGCTCGCCAAGCCGGATCGCGCAACACTGTACACAGGCCTGGGCGATGATGCGCGGGGCTATACCGACTACCCGGGGGCGAACTGATGACGGGTAGACTGCACGGCAAGGTCGCGGTCATTACCGGAGGCGGGCAGGGCGTCGGGGAAGGTATCGCCAGAACCTTTGCTGCGGCGGGTGCCAACATCGTCATCGCCCAGCGCAGTGAGCAGCAGGCGCAGATGCTATTGGGCGAGCTTGCCTCAGCCCATGGTGTCAGAACGCTGTTTGTCCCGGCGGATGTCACGGTGCGCCAGCAGGTCGAGGACATGATCTCCCGTACCACTGAAGCCTTCGGGCGGCTGGATGTGTTGGTGAACAATGCGGGAGCCAGTTCACCGCAGCGGCTGGAGCGCATGACGGATGAGACGATGGACCGTTCGTTTCGCCTGAACTATTGGGCCGTCTTTTGGGCCATGCGGGCAGCCTTTCCAGTGATGAAGGCGCAAGGGGCGGGCCGGATTATAAATATGGGATCGTTGAACGGTGTGAACGCACACATGTTCACGGCTGATTACAATGCATCCAAGGAAGCTATGCGCGCGCTCAGCCGCACCGCTGCTGTGGAATGGGGCCCGCACGGGATCACAGTCAATGTGATCTGCCCGTCTGCCACAAGCCCTCAGGCCAAGGAGTATTTCGAGCAGAACCCTGAAATGATGGAACATCTGGTATCGCAGATACCGGCAGGACGCTTGGGTCATGCGCATGGTGATATTGGCCCACTTGCACTGTATCTGGCCAGCGACGAAAGCGGGTTCCTCACAGGCAACACACTTTTTGCAGACGGCGGTGCCCACATCAATGGATTGCCGTGGCGTCCGGCTGTCGCGGACTGAGGGACTAAGCGGGAC
>JAEZHG010000190.1 GCA_023436945.1 Pseudomonadota bacterium
AGATCGCCCACCCGTGGTGAATAGCCGCCACGCCGCCCGTCAGGTTGGTCACGGTCACACGGCTGAAGCCTGCGTCCTCGATCATGCCCTTGAAGGTGTTCTGGTCAGGGAAGCGACGGATGGATTCCACCAGATACTGGTAGCTGTCGCGATCCTTGGCGACCAGTTGGCCGATGCGCGGAATGGCGTGGAACGACCATGCGTCATAGGCCTTGCGCATAACCGACGTCGTCGGGCGCGAGAACTCCAGGCACATGAAGCGACCACCCGGTTTCAGCACGCGGCGCGCTTCCTTCAGTGCCACCGAAATATCGGCCACGTTACGAATGCCGAAGCTGATCGAATAGGCGTCCACCGAGGCGTCCGGCAGCGGAAGGTTCATGGCGTCACCAACGCTCCAGACCATCTCCGGTTCGCCGCCCTTTTGCACACCGGCAAGGATCATCTCGGCGTTGTAATCCAGCACAATGACCTTGGCGTCCTCGCCACCACGGCGCTCTTGCGCCGCGCGGGCCATCTTAGAATAGCGGCGCGACATGTCACCGGTACCACCGGCCACGTCGAGGATCGTCTCGCCCGGACGCGCATTCAGCTTTGCCGCCGCAATGTCTTTCCAGACGCGGTGCACGCCGACGCTCATCAGGTCGTTCATCACGTCGTAGCTGGAGGCGACAGAGTTGAACACACCGCGCACCATCTGCACCTTCTCGCGCGCATCAACATCGCGGAAGCCGAAGGAGGAGGTCTTACCCGAGAGCTTGTCTTCAGGCTTTTGATTGGCCGTATCGGAGGAGGTCATAGGGGAGGTTTAGCGCCTGTCAGTCGGTTCGTCATCCGCCGATGCAGTCGAAGTTGCGTATCGTATTGGCGCATGCCGAAAAAGCAGGTTACGCCTAGGGGTAATATAAAGTCCTAGGGAGTGGGAAATGACTGCTGTGCCGCCACAGATTTCCGTCGAAGACGCACTGGCGATGTTGCCGGAATGGCAAAAGGCCGATGACAGCCGTCCGGCTATTTTCCGCTCCCTGCGCTTTGCCGATTTCAACGCGGCCTTCGGCTTTATGTCCCGCGTAGCGATTCAGGCCGAAAAGTCCGACCACCATCCGGAATGGTCCAACGTCTGGAACAAGGTCGATATCGTCCTGACCACCCATGACGCAGGCGGTGTAACCCAGCGCGACATTGATCTGGCCCGCTTCATCGATGCCGCCGCCGAAGGACAAACCCAATGAGCGGGCGGGTCAGCGGCAAGAAAGTTCTGATTACCGGCGCGGCTGGTGGTCTGGGCGAGGCCATGGCCCGCATGATGGCAAGGGAAGGGGCGACAGTCGCCCTGACCGACATCGACAGGGCAAAGGTGCAGGCGCTGGCCGACAGCATCAACGACGAGCGCGCGGGCGCGGCCTTTGCCTATGCTCACGACGTGACGCTGGAAGATGACTGGGTGCGTGTGGTCGCCAATGCGGCAGACGACATGGGCGGCATATCGGTGCTGGTCAACAATGCCGGTATCGGCGGCCAGTTGCTGTTTGCAGAGCAGGATACAATGGAGAACTGGCGCAAGGTTCAGGCGGTGAACCTTGAATCGGTCATGCTGGGCTGCAAACACACCCTGCCGCATCTCAAGTCCGAGCCCTTGGCCTCCATCATCAATATCTCGTCGATTGCGGGTCTCGCCGCCGCGCCCGGCATGGGGGCCTATAATGCGACCAAGGCGGCGGTCTGGCTCTATACCAAGACCGTCGCGCTGGAATGTGCCAAGGCCGGCGGCACGGTTCGCGCCAACTCGGTCCATCCGGTCTTTATCAAGACCCCGATCCTTGATCCCTTCATCGCAATGGCGGGCGGTCAGGCCGATCTGGCCCACGAGAAACTGGCACGCGGTATCCCGCTTAAACGCATCGGAGAGCCGGATGATGTGGCCTATTGTGTGCTCTATCTGGCCTCTGACGAGAGCAAGTTCGTTACCGGCTCCGAGTTCAAGATCGACGGCGGCATGACCGCCCAATAACGGACTTATCTCAGCAGCTTGGGCGGCTTTCGATCATCAGGGTTGAGGCCGCCCCTACCTTGCTGTAAGCACCGCCTTCGGCCTCACGCCGACCAAGCACCCGTAGCTCAGCTGGATAGAGCGTTGCCCTCCGAAGGCAAAGGCCACAGGTTCGAATCCTGTCGGGTGCGCCATTTTCTGAAAATCTGGATGTTGAGCCTGTTAAGCGGGCGGTGGGTTTGCGCGTCTAGGCTAAATATCGCGCCATCACCCTTGCTGTTAAGCATATGGCATTGTTCAGTTGTCATTAGGTGTGACGGATTTTTGAACTTGGGTGGGGCAAGGTTCAATGACTGCCTATTTCAGAGCCATGCGCCCGCATCAGTGGCTCAAGAACGTATTGATCTTTGCGGCCCTGCTGGCTTCGCACGATTTTAGTGCGGACCATCTGGTCCACGCCGCACTGGCCTTTGTCGGTTTCTGCCTGATCGCGTCTGCGACCTATATCGCCAACGATATCATGGACGTGAAAGCAGACCGCGATCACCCGCGCAAATGCCGTCGTCCGTTCGCATCCGGCCAGATTTCAGTGCCCAAGGGGCTGGTGTTTGCAGGTGTCCTGTTCGCGCTGGGCATACTGGTAGCGCTGGCAGTGAATGTGAACTTCATGCTGATCACCCTGCTCTATGCGGTGATCTCGCTGTCCTATTCCAAGTGGCTGAAGAAGATATTCGCCCTCGATATCACCGTGCTGGCGGCCCTCTATACGATCCGCATTCTGGCCGGAGCGGTGGCAACGAATATCGAGGTCTCGGTATGGCTTCTGGCCTTCTCGATCTTCTTCTTCCTGATGCTGGCGGCCATCAAGCGTCAGGCCGAACTGATCGATATTGCCGCGGTCGGAAAGATGTCGCCTAACGGGCGCGGTTACCACGTCGATGATTTGCCTGTGATCGGCAGTATCTCCGTGGCATCGGGCGTGGTGTCGGTGCTGGTCATCGTCATGTACGCCGACTCCGAGCCTGTGCGCCTGATCTATAGCCGCCCCGAGATGCTGTGGGGTGTGGCTCCGGTCCTGATGTTCTGGATATTCAGAATGGCCGTAATCACAAATCGCGGCATGATGCATGACGATCCCTTGGTCTTCGCGGCCAAGGACAAGGTCAGCTATGCCAGCTTCTTTGTGATGCTGGTCCTGATCCTTCTCGGGACATATCTGTAATGAATATCCGGTTGGCCCTGCTTTACGTGGCTTTCGCGGTTGTGGCGACGCTGGTGAACATCGGCGTGCAGCGGCTGTCGATTGCTGCCTATGAGGGGCCGTATTTTCTGGCCATCGCCATCTTTGCGGGCACGCTTGCTGGGCTGGTGGTGAAGTATGTGCTCGACAAGAAGTGGATATTCCACGACGTCGGTACCAGCGTCTCCAAGGACAGCAGACAGTTCCTGCTCTATGCCCTGATGGGTGTGATCACTACGGCCATCTTCTGGGGGGCAGAAGCTGTGTCGTGGATGGTGTGGCAGACCCATCTGGCGCGCGAGATCGGGGCCGTGATGGGTTTGGCAGTAGGCTATATCGTCAAATACCAGCTTGATCGGCGCTTTGTGTTTGGCGCGGGCACACGTCAGGTGGGCGAACGCGCATGATACTGACGGGCTGGGGGCGTTATACCAAGGCAGACTGCAAGGTCTCGCGGGCGCGTAGTCCGCAGGACGTGCAGGCTGCTGTCGCCCGAGGCCCGCTGATCGCGCGCGGCAATGGCCGTAGCTATGGCGACAGTGCGCATTTGCCGGAACAGACGCTGGATATGCGGGCGATGAACCGCATGCTGGCGTTTGATGCCGAGGCGGGACTGCTGGTGGCCGAGGCCGGGGTGGTGCTGGGGGATGTGGTCGAGACCTTCCTGCCGCGTGGCTGGTTCCCATGGGTCACGCCCGGAACGCGCTTTGTCACCCTTGGCGGAATGGTGGCGTCGGATGTCCATGGCAAGAACCACCACAAGGAAGGCTCCATCTCGGAATATCTCGAATGGATTGAGGTTCTGACGGCAGGCGGTGAGGTGGCTCGCTGTAGCCGCACAGAGAATAGCCAGCTCTTTAGCGACACCATTGGCGGTATGGGTCTTACCGGCGTCATACTGACCGTCGCCATGCGTCTGCGCCCCGTAGAGACGGGCTGGATACACCAGCAGAAGTTCCTGACCGCCAACCTTTCCAGCACGCTTGATCTGCTGTCGCTGCTGGATAGCGCGACCTATAGCGTCGCCTGGATCGATTGCCTGTCCAAGGGGCGCGCGCTGGGGCGTTCGGTGGTGATGATGGGCGAGCATGCGCCGCTGGACAGGTTAGGCCAGAGCCAGAAGTCAGACCGGTATGTCTGCGGCCCCCGCAGGATCAAACGCGTGCCCTTTGCGCTGCCGTTCAACCTGTTCAATCCGCTGTTCTCGCGGGTCTTCAACAGCCTTTACTACTGGAAGAATTTCTTCAGTCCGAAGAACGCCCTCATCGACTGGCAGACCTATTTCTATCCGCTCGATGGCGTTGAGGGATGGAACAAAATCTACGGGCCAAAGGGCTTTGTGCAGTTCCAGTGCGTGCTGCCTGTCGAGACGTCCCGCAAGGGGCTGTCCGAACTGCTGCAGGCCGTCTCGGCGAGCGGACAGGCCAGCTATCTTTGCGTCCTGAAGAAAATGGGACCGGAGGGGATCGGTTCGATATCTTTCGGGCGCGAGGGCTATACCCTCGCCATGGATTTTCCGGTCACCAAGGCCATGCCTGACCTGATCGATAGGCTGCATCACATCGCCCTGTCGCATGGCGGGCGGTTCTATCTGGCCAAGGATGCACGGATGGGCGGCGAGATACTGTCGCAGTCAGACAGCCGCATCGAGGCCTTCAAGGCGCGTCGCCAACCCAACAGTTTCAAAACGTTCAAATCCAGCCAATCGGAGCGGGTAAACCTATGAGTGGTAAGAGTGTTCTCATCATCGGCGGCCGCTCGGATATGGGGCTGGCCATTGCGCATCGCTTTGCCAAGGCGGGCTATGCCGTGCAGTTGGCCGCACGTAATGCCGCCAGCCTGACCGAGGTTAAGTCCGATCTGGAAATCCGCCATCAGGTTGCTGTCAGCCTGCATGAGCTGAACATTCTACAGTCCGACCGTTTCGAGAGCTTCATCGGCAGCCTTCCTGTGCTGCCCGATGTAGCGGTCAGTGTGGTGGGCTTGATGGGCGACCAGAGCCAGTCCGAAAAGGACGCTCAAGCCGCTACGGTAGTGCTGCGTTCAAACTTCGAGGGACCTGCGCTGCTGTCGGGGTTGATCGTCAACCACTTCATTGCACGCGGCCATGGCACGCTTGTGGGTGTCAGCTCGGTTGCGGGCGATCGAGGCCGCGCGAGCAACTATGTCTATGGCTCGTCGAAGGCCGGCTATACCGCCTTCCTGTCGGGGCTTCGCAACCGTGTGAACGGCACGGGCGTGAATGTCCTGACCGTCAAGCCGGGCTTTGTCGCGACGCGTATGACCGAGAATCTGGACCTGCCCAGAGCCTTGACGGCCTCGACCGAGCATGTGGCCGAAGACGTCTTCAAGGCCGTGGGTAAAGGCCGCCGGATCATCTACACCAAATGGATCTGGCGCTATGTGATGCTGATCATCAAACACATCCCAGAATTCGTGTTTGTCAGGCTGAAGCTATGACCCAGCCAGGCGCGCCGTCGAAGGTGTTTTCCAGCACCCTGATCATGATGGTGATCATCTATCTGGTGCTGGCTTTGGTCGCCTATAGCGCGGTCAGCTTCCAGTCTCCCGCGACGCTGGGGGCCGAGAAGTTTCTCACAGACTATGACGCCTTCTATGTCGCAGGTCTGATAGCGGGCGAGGGCAATGCGGGGCAGGGGTATTACGAGGCCTATCTGCGGCCCTATCAGGCAGCCTATGCGGATGGTGAGTCCTTCATGCCGTGGACCTATCCGCCGGTTGTGACCCTGATCATGCAGGGGTTTGCGTCAATCCCGATCGGCGTGTCCTATGTGATCTATATGGCGATCGGGATGATCGGTTGCTTCTGGCTTCTGCGTAAGACGGCCGGGGCGTATCTGCCAGGGATGCTGATCCTGATGTTTCCGGTCATCGCCCTGAACGTCAAAACCGGCCAGAACGGATTTCATACAGCGGCATTGGTGGGGCTGTTTTTGCTGTCCTATATGAAGGGGCTTAAAGTTGCGGGCGTGCCGCTTGGTCTGATGATCATCAAGCCGCACCTGGCGGTTGGCCTGTCTCTTCTGACCCTGCTGGGATGGCGGGTTTGGACCGCTGTCATAGCGGCAGTGGTTGTGGCGGTCGCGCTGGCACTACCGACCCTCGTCTATGGTAGCGGCATCTGGTCCGATTTCCTGAATGCCGTGCGCGAGTCTTCAGCCTTTCTGGAGAAGGGAGCCTATCCGCTGGAGCGGATGACCTCCGTCTATGCCTTCCTGAAAAGCTTTCATGTCATCAGCGCGGTGGCCATCGCGATCCATAGTCTTGTCGCCCTTTGTGCCTTGGGGGCGGTGGTTTGGGCTTGGGCCAAAAAACTCCCGTTCAAACAGCTGGCTGCGGTGGTCTGTGCGGCCTCAGTCTTGGTCAGCCCCTATAACTATGACTATGATCTGATGATCCTTGCGGTCGGACTGTCATTTATCATCGACGATCTGGTGGTCCGGACGCGCGGACTGGAGCGGTTGCTGGGCGGTCTGGCGCTGTGGTTTGCCACCAGTATGGGGACCATCGCCCAGATCGCGGACATGCCGCGTGAAGGCTATCTGCACCTGAACTATTCCATCGCCGCACCGATCCTGATCGGTCTGATGATCTGGTCGGGAAAAGTGCTCGCACGTCCTGTGCCAGAGAAAGCTTGGCCGGAAAATAAAGTCATCGAACAGTAATCGTCGACTGTTGGGCGCTGTGGCAAAGCTTCAGCGCCCGATTTTTGAATGAAACTGCGATATGCCAAGCGTCGCTGTATTTAAGTCACTCATTTAGAAACCGAATACCGGCTCGGCTTACGCCTCCGTAAGTCTACGGAAAGCGCCTTGCGTACACCTCCTGAGGAAGTTGTATGCGTAGTATCCCCTATAAAGAGCAATAGTTGTAGAAAATGCGGAACTAAATGAGCAGTTTACGCGATGTGTAGGTGCATTCCCATTTTCTAGCCTTGATTAGGCCAAGGGTGGCTTGTGCCTACAAGTCGAACAGTCGGGGTCTGGTGTGGGGGCTGCGACGTTGGTGCCCACCCGACACGTGTTGCAGTTTGGTTTGAGTATGCAGAACGAAACCAAGGTCAAAGCCTCGCCCGACGGTCGTCACCTTCGCAGCGAGCGGAGCCGGTCGGTCATCGCCAAGGCCATGTTGGAATTGGTTCGTGAAACAGGTCAGATGCCGACGACCGATTCCGTTGCCGACCGTGCCGGAGTTTCGCGTCGTTCTGTGTTCCGTCACTATGCCGATGTCAGCGAACTTCTGAGCGCCGCCTACGAGCTTCAGCGCGAGGATGCCTTCACTCGCTATCCGCCGCGCGACCCTTCACAGTGGTCCGAAAGCGAGCGTGTTCAGGCCTTCACCGAGCGCGGCACCGCCCTTTATGAATATGTTTCGTCCGTGCGCCGCGCTGCGGTTCACATGTCGCGCGACTATCCGGTCCTGAATGACCTGATGCGTGATGATGACACCCTGCACCGCAGCCTGATTGCCAAGCTTTTTGACTCCTCGTTCGACAAGCTGAACGCGACCGACCGCATTACCTTCCTGAACACCTTGGTGGCGGCCAGCAGCTGGAGCGCGTGGGAGGCCATGCGTCACGAGCAGGGTCTGGATGTCGAGGCCGCGCGTGATGTGATCCGCACGACCTTCAACAGTGTTCTGGCCTACGCCAAGACCAAGGCCTAAGGCCTGAAAAGCTGAACGGCGGCGTGTGATACGCCGCCGCCCAATCCTTACATCTTAAAGGCCAGATCGACGATCTGCTTGGCCCGCTTTCCATAGGGCGGGGCCATCAGGCGTGTGGTGTGCCAGCGCGGAGCCTTGAACACGGCGCGCGCGTGGCTCATTTCGGCAAAGCCATAGTGGCCGTGATAGGAGCCGCGACCGCTGGGGCCATTGCCGCCGAACGGCAACTGATCATTGGCAACGTGCAGCAGTGCGCCATTGACCGTCACACCACCCGAATGGGTGTGGTCCAGCACTTTCTCGACCTCGGCATTCTGTTGCGAGAAGACATAGAGCGCCAGCGGGCGGTCGCCATCGTACACATGGGCAATGGCCTGATCCAGATCGGGCTTTGCAAACACAGGCAGCACAGGTCCGAAAATCTCTTCGCGCATCATGCGAAGGTTCTCCGGCGGATTGAGCACGACTGTGGGCGGGAATTTGCGTGTCGCGCGCACAGTATCGGCATCAAAGGCCGGCTGGATGATCTCGGCTCCGGCCTCGCGGGCCTCCTCGACCATGGATTCCAGGCGCGCGAAATGCTGTCCGGCGATGATGGTGGAATAGTCGGGGTTGTTGGCAAAGTCCGGATAGAAGGCTTCAACCTTGTCGGCGACGGCGCGGCCCAGTTTGCGGGCACTGTCGGCATCGCCAAGGGTGATGGCGTGATCGACCGCCACGCAGGTCTGGCCCGCATTGAGGAAACGGCCCCAGGCGATAGCGTGGGCGGCGTCCTCGACAGGATAGCTGGCGCCGACGATGGCAGGGGACTTGCCACCCAGTTCCAGCGTGACCGGCACTAGGTTCTGGCCTGCGACCGCGGCCACGCTGCGGCCCACGCGGGTCGAGCCGGTAAAGAAGATGTGGTCGAAGGGCAGGGCGCTGAAGGCTTCGGCAAGATCGGGGCCGCCCTCGATGACCGCCACCTGATCCTCGGGGAAGGCCTCGTTCAAGAGGCGCTTCATAAGGGAATTGGTGTTGGGCGTCAGTTCCGACAGCTTCATCATGGCGCGGTTGCCCCCCGCCAGCGCCGTCGCCAGCACCAGCAGCGACAACTGCACCGGATAGTTCCACGGCGAGATGATGCCGACTACGCCCTTGGGGTCATGGCGCACGTATGAGCGACCCGGCTGGGCCAGCATAGGTGTAGGGACGCGTGTGGGCCTCATCCAGCGGCCAAGGTTCTTGCGCATGTCCTTGGTGCCGCGAAGCACGACAGACAGCTCCAGCAGGCGCGTTTCGATATGGGCGCGGTGGCCAAAGTCTGCGGCCACCGCCTCGCACCATGCGTCCTGATGCTTGAGGCACAGTTCCTCGATCTTTTTCAGATCGGCGCGGCGCTTGTTGGCTGTACGGTTCGGTTCGGTCAGAAAGGCTTTGCGCTGGCGCTCCAGCAGCGGGTTCAGATCGGCGAGGGCAGTCTGGGTCATAGCTGGGCCTATCGGCTAAGGATTATATCGGCAGCGCGGGTGGCGATCATCATCGACGGCGCATTGGTATTGCCGCCGATCAGACGCGGCATGATCGAGGCATCGACCACGCGCAGTGACTGCACACCATGCACGCGCAGCTGGGAATCCACCACCGACAGTTCGTCGTGGCCCATCTTGCAGGTGCCGACGGGGTGATAGAGCGTCTCGGCGCGGTTGCGCAGGTCATCCAGCAGTTCGCTGCGGGTCTGATAGGCCGGATTGGGCCAGATCTCTTCCTTGCGGTCGAAATCAAAGGCGCTGTGGGTCAGCACCTTGCGGGCCAGTTCCATACCGTCGAGCATGACCTCGACATCCTGCGGAGCCGACAGATATTTCGGATCGATATGCGGATGGACCTCGGGGTTGTTCGAGGTGATGCGCAGCTCGCCGCGGCTTTCCGGATAGAGGTGGCAGACGTGCAGCGACACACCGTGTCCGAAGGGCAGGCGGGCACCGTGCGGCGCGACCTTGGCCGGAATGAAGGCGAACTGCAGGTCCGGCAGATCTCCGGCGAGGGAGGACTTCAGGAAGCCCGCGCCCTGAACCGGATTGGTGCTCAAGAGACCGTGCTTGCCGGTCAGGAAGTTGAGGGTGCTTTGGGCCCATGCGCCCACCGTCGGGCCCGAAATGCCCAGCGAGGTTGTCGATCGGGTGGTGATCTGGCCCAGTA
>JAEZHG010000101.1 GCA_023436945.1 Pseudomonadota bacterium
GAGGCCCATGGCGCGAGCCGAGCCTTCGATGATCTTGGTCGCAGCGTCCAGATCGTTTGCGTTCAGATCCTTCATATTGGCTTCTGCGATTTCTCGCAGTTGAGCCACAGTGATCTTGCCAGCGGTCTCGCGACCGGTCTTGGCCGAACCCGACTTAATCTTGACGGCTTCCTTCAGGTACCAGGTCGCCGGCGGCGTCTTGGTGACGAAGGTGAACGACTTGTCTTGATAGACGGTGATGATGGTCGGCAGCGGGGTGCCCTTGGCAACCTTCTCGGTGCGAGCGTTGAACTCCTTACAGAAGCCCATGATGTTCACACCGCGCTGACCCAGAGCCGGACCGATCGGCGGCGACGGGGTTGCCGATTGAGCCGGCACCTGCAGCTTGATGTAGCCGAGAATCTTCTTGGCCATTTGTCTCTCCTAACATTGAACCCGGCAGGAAAAGCCGGATCGGTGAGCCGTGGTCTGGCATGGCTGCCTCCCACGGATTTGACGCATCGCGAGTCGTACGACCGCAAAGCGAAGGCGCGCCTTTAACAGAGCGCCCACACAAAGGCAAATCGCCAAAAGGCGATACGCTACCGATACAAAAACAAAACCCGCATCCTTTCGGGGATGCGGGCTCTGAAAACTCTGTTTCGAAAGTGGCTTATTCGCCGACTTTTTCCACCTGATTGTATTCCAGATCGACCGGAGTAGCGCGACCGAAGATAGAAACGGCCACACGCAGGCGGGCATTTTCCTCGTCGACGCTTTCGACCGTACCGTCGAAGCTGGCGAAGGGACCGTCGGTGACCTTGACCTTCTCGCCGATGTCGAAGTGGATGGTGGGTTTCGGACGCTCGACGCCCTCTTCCACTGCACCGATGATGTTCTGGACTTCACGTTCCGAAACCGGCAGCGGCTTGGTGCCACCAGCGGCACCGAGGAAACCGGTGACCTTCGGGGTGTTCTTGACCAGGTGATAGGCTTGGTCGGTCATCTCCATCTTCACGAGCACATAGCCCGGGAAGAATTTGCGTTCCGAGTTTACCTTACGACCGCGGCGGATTTCCACCACGTCTTCGGTCGGAACGAGGATTTCCGAGAAGAATTCTTCAAGGCCTTGTTGTTTGGCCTGATCACGCAGGTACTCGGCAACCTTCTTTTCGAAGTTCGAGTAGGCGTGAACGATATACCACTTGTGACGGGGATTGGCCGCTACGGGCGCTGCATCCGACATTTGCGCGACTCCTATTATCGACCGATACCGAGGATGAACTGCGACGCCATCGAAAGGCCGGCGTCAACGATCCAGAAGAAGGCGGCAGCGATAGCCACCATGATGAAAACCATCACCGAGGTGATCCAGGTTTCCTTACGCGACGGCCACACGATCTTGCGGGCCTCAGCGCGGACTTCGCTGAAGAACTGCGGGATAGAAGTTTTCTTCTTGGGTGCCGAAGTTTCGACGGCCACAGTGGCTGCACCTTGGGATGCTGCAGTTTGGCTCGCCGTGTTACGGCGCCCGCGTGGGGTCTTGGCCTTGGCCATGTGACGTCTCTTCAATCTCTGGATCCTGATGCATCACATGGGAACTCCCATGTGATTGCAACAGGGGGAATGGCAGGAGTTGAGGGACTCGAACCCACGACCCTCGGTTTTGGAGACCGATGCTCTACCAGCTGAGCTAAACTCCTAGTGTCCCGGACAAAGATCAATGTGCGTTGGAAAGATTATTTCCGCGGCTCAATCTCGCCAGAGGGGGGCGTATGCCTGAGCCCATCGGCGATGACAAGGGGGCAAACCGCACAAGTCGCTATAAACCCCCATTTTTTATTCAGAACAACCGCGCCACCGCGCTCGGTTCATATCGAACGCCCTCAATCGCCCTGTCCGGATCACCGATGGAATAGGTCTGTGCGCGGCTGCGTCCATCGACGACGGCCACAGCTTCGATGGATTCGGGAATCACTTTCACCACAACCGTGTCACCCAGCCCCGGAGCCCATGGCTGGATTTGCGGGGCGCGCTCCAGAATCAGTGAAAAGATTCGCTCGATCTCCGGCAGATCACGCACCACCGAGGCGCGGCCATCAATAGCGACACCAACAGCCTCCCCCTCCTCCGCCCGACCACGGATAGCCACACCCACGCGCGGATCAGCCGTCAGGTTCGCCAACTTCTCGCTGTTCTTGGCCGTGATGAAATAGAGGTTCAGCCCGTCGTTCATATAGCCCAGCGTCGCCGCGTGCGGACGGCCATCGGGGCGATTGACCGCCAGCGTCATCAGATTGTGCGAACCAATCAGTTTCAGCACCGCCGCAACAGCATTGCCGTGTATCGGCTCGATTTTAGGTGACGCAGACATAGAACTTTCTCCCGAAGACTAGCGCCACGCCCCTTGGGGCCATGGCTCCTCCCTATAGTTACAATGCCACGGTTTGCCGAACGACGCCCGTAAAACCGCTTTCGCCGACCCAAGCTTGATGCAGATCAAGGCGTATAGTCATCTAGGGGTTCAGATGGTCTCATGAGCCTATCCTGCCCTACGCCCCCAACGCCCGGTCTGGTGATTTCACCTTTGAGCGAAGAGAACGCACCGGCGGCCTTTGCCCTTGCCCAGATGTGGCGTCCGAACCTGCCTGCTGACCGGTGGGACAACTTCCTCTGCGACTGGAAAGCCGATCCGGACGGGCGTGGCATATTGGCGGCCCACAACCAGCGCGGTGGCCTACTGGGCTTTGTCTGCTGGTGGCGACAGCCGGATCTGGAGCATGGAGAGCGTCTGTGGGCCGGTCCCTTCATCACACTGGAGCGTGGCGTGCGCCCTCTGGTGCGGCTGGGACTGACGGATGCGGTGCGTGAACTGGCGGCCAGTATGAATGCCGTGCTGCAAATCCACGACGAGGCACCGCCCGCTATCGTTTCGGCACAGGCTCCAGAGCCATTCCAGCCAAGGGTCTAGGTTTCACAACCCTTGGTACAATCTGGCCTATTCGCATTATCCGTCCGGGTAGCCTAAGCTAACGGCCAAGTTCTGGAGCTATCCACGTGAAGACTGTCCCGGCCTGCGCCGAATCTGAAGAAATTGCACTGCAAGACGTGCATCCGTGCGCGACCTGTGGCGCGCGCCCGCTTGGCGTTTGCGCGGACCTGAAGGGTCACGAGTTGCAGAGCATGGCCTGTAGCAGCGAGACCATCCATACCGACGCTGGACAGGCCCTGTTCCATGAGGGTGATCCCAATCCTTACGTCTTCAATGTCGTCGAGGGCGCGGTAAAACTCTATCGCCTGCTGCCGGATGGCCGCCGCCAGATCACAGGCTTCCTGTTCCAAGGGGACTTCCTCGGCCTCGGAGGTCGCGGCACGGCCAATTTTACTGCCGAAGCCCTAACGCCTCTACAGGCCTGCCGCTTCCGTCGCGGTGACTTTGACCAGCTTCTGAATGCCATGCCCGCGCTTGAGCATCGCCTCGTGTCTCTTGCAGGTGATGAGCTTATGGCCGCTCAGGAGCAGATCGTTCTGCTGGGCCGTAAAACGGCCAAGGAGCGACTCGCCAGCTTCTTTGTGCGTCTGGCAGAGCGTCAAAAGGTTCTGGGCGGCCCAGAGGGGCAGGTTCACCTGCCTATGACCCGTCTCGATATCGCCGACTATCTCGGCCTGACCATCGAGACCGTCAGCCGCGTGATTACCCAGCTCAAAACCTCGGGTCTGATTCGTCTGCTTCCGGGCAATGATATCGCCCTGCCCGATCTTCAAGCCCTGCGCGATCTGGCCGACGGCGCTTCTTGAACCTGAGCCAATAAGAAAAGGGCGCACGTCCCCCGACCTGCGCCCTCTTCCCGTTGTCAGCCGTTAGAACTTACGGCCAACTCCTACCGACACGACCCAAGGATCAAGGTTGACGCTGGACTTCAGCGCGCCACCATTGATGCTGGCATCGGTGTCGAACCACACCTTTTTGGCATCGACATTCAGCGTCCACGGACCCGACAGGTTGATGTCGGCACCCGCTTGCAGGGCCACGCCGAAGCCATCGTCGATATCGACCTCAAAGCCGTTTTTGTCCTTGCCCTCAAAGAAGGCCATGTAGCTGACGCCTGCACCCACATAAGGGCTGATGCGGGCATTCGGGGTCGGACGATATTGAGCCGTCACAACGGGCGGCAGGACCCAGGTCTCGTGTACGGCCACATCGGTGCCTGCGCCCTTGGCCTTCACTTCGTGCTGGCTGGCGCCCAGAATGGCTTCGACAGCCCAGTGGTCAGAGACGAAATAGGTAAAGCCCAGCGTCGGCACCCAGTCATCGGACACATCGACATTGAGGCCGCTGGCCTCGCCTGCGGCGGTCTTGATCGCATCATCCGCCGAAGGCAGCACGCCCGTCATACGGGCGGTCACGATCAGGGTGCCCTTACCGACCTGTTCCGAAGCCGGTGCCTGCGCGTTCGCGGCACCTGCCATGCACAGAACCGAAGCGGCGGCGAGCAGAGCAGCAGAGGTTTTCATCACGTCTTCCTCAAGACATAACCGCTTCGAAACAGGAGCGGTCTCGATGTCTGAAATGACTATGCTCCACACCCTGAATGGCAACCTTGATGCAAATCAAGTTGCTGAAAATATTATATAAAAAAGAGAAGCCCTCTCTGGCGAACCAGAGAGGGC
>JAEZHG010000244.1 GCA_023436945.1 Pseudomonadota bacterium
ACCGATGGCCGTCACCGAAATCCCGCGATCCCCAAGCTCCTATGAGGCCGCACGGGTAAAATGCTCAACCGCAGCCTAGGTCCCCGCATAGCTAGAATAGAAGGGCGTATAGGCCCCCAGCAGCGACGTCACCAAGGTGCAGATCGCGCCCTGATCATTCACCACGCGTCCCGCTTCCTTCAGGAAGAAGAAGGCGGACTTTCCGTTCACCGCGCTCATGGTGTCGTATTCGTCCTCGGTGATCTCGCTCATCGGCTTTTTCAGCACCATCCCCACAGTGTTGATGGCGATATCCGGACGGCCAAAGGCAGCTTCGGCTTGGTTGAACAGGCGCTCCACCTCGCTAGCGCGGGTCAGGTCTCCCTGCACCACCAGTGTCTTGGCCCCCGCCTGTTCGGCAGCGCGGGCGGTTTCCTCGGCATCGGCGCGCGTGGAGTCATTGTGGTGATGCATGACGATGGCCTTGGCCCCGCGCTGGGCAAAGTCCCGCACGATCAACCCGCCCAGATTCTTGGCCCCACCGGCCACCACCACGACCTTGTCTTTGATGTCTCGCGTCATAGGCATTTCCTCACTTGTTCAGATGAGGACTCCCTATTGGCATCCAGAAATCCGATAAATGTGTTTAATTGAACAACACTATTTGTGAATCCTCACCAATGGATCGGCTGGATCTCTACAGAACATTCGTCCACGTCGTTGAATCCAGAAGCTTTACCATTGCTTCAGAACGACTGGGTGTTTCTCGATCCAGCGTATCGATTGCTATTGCAGAGCTTGAAAGCCGTATCGGCGCGCGGCTGCTTTACCGCACCACCCGCCGCGTCTCGCCCACCAGCGAGGGCCAGACCTTCTATCACCATTGTCAAGAACTGATCGCCGCCAATGACCGGATGGAGGCCATGTTTCGGCGCGGCCAGCAGATTTCCGGCCAACTGCGCGTGGATGTTCCCTCACGTATTGGCCAAGCGCTGATAATGCCCGCACTGGAGCATTTCCTCGCGCACTGGCCCCACGTTCAACTCGACCTGCGCCTCAATGACCGCGAGGTCGATATGATCGCCGACAGTGTGGATGTGGCCGTGCGTATGGGACAGGTGAATGCCGCCTCACTGCATCAAATCCCGCTGCTCGCTGTGCCACAGATCAATGTGGCCAGCCCTGCCTATCTGGCGCGGCATGGAATGCCGAACAGTCCGGATGACCTCGGCAACCATCTGCAGGTGGCCTACACCTCGCCGACCACAGGCCGCATCGCCGACTGGGAATGGGTAACGGATGGACAGCCCCATCATCGCCCTGTCCCGTGGCGCGTCGCCGTCAGTCAGGCCGAAGCCTATATCGCCGCCGCTCTTCGCGGATACGGGCTGATCCAGATACCCGCCTATGATGTGGCGCAGGCCCTGGCCAGCGGCGAACTGGTCGAGGTCATGCCCGACTATCGTCCCGCGCCAATGCAGGCCACGGTGCTGTCTCCCCATCCGGACAAGATACACCCGCGTACTCAGGTTTTCGTCGATTGGCTGGTGCCGCTTTTGAACGCCGCATTCCTGCGTGAAACCTCACCTTAAGCATTAACCTTCACATTAGGCGCTTCATCGGTCCTTCCGCAGAGCTGTCCCAAGTCGCCTCATGTTCCAAATCATCGGCATTATCTTGCTGTTCGCCATGGTGTTCGGCAGCTTCCTGCTGCACGGCGGCAAGATGGCAACGATCCTGTACTCGCTGCCATACGAGCTTATGGCAATCTTCGGGGCGGGTATCGCCGCGTTCCTGATCTCCAACTCCATGCCGGTCATCAAGGGCGCGCTGGGCGGCCTTGGTAAATCCTTCGCCGGCCCGAAGTGGAAGAAGCAGGACTATAAGGACCTGCTCAGCCTGCTGTTCCAACTGACCAAGACGATGAAGTCCAAGGGCGTCATCGCGCTGGAAAGCCACATCGAAAAACCGGCCGAGAGCACCATCTTCCAGAAGTATCCGAAGGTCCTGAAGGATCACTTCGCGGTCGATTTCATCTGCGACACGCTTCGCATGATGACCATGAACCTCGAAGATCCGCACCAGATCGAGGATGCCATGGAAAAGCAGCTCGACAAGCACCACCACGAGGCGCTGGCTCCGGCCCATGCGCTACAGAACCTTGCTGACGGCCTTCCGGCACTGGGTATCGTGGCCGCCGTTCTGGGCATCATCAAAACCATGGGCTCCATCACCGAGCCGCCGGAAGTTCTGGGCGGCATGATCGGCGGCGCTCTGGTGGGTACCTTCCTCGGCGTGTTCCTGGCCTATGGTCTGGTTGGCCCCTTCGCGGCGCGTCTGAACGCGATCGTCGAAGAGGAAGGCTCCTACTACAAGATCATCCAGTCGGTTCTGGTCGCCCACCTGCACGGCAACGCCGCGCAAATCTCGGTCGAAATCGGCCGTGGCGACGTGCCTTCGACCATGCAGCCGAGCTTCTCGGAAATGGAAGAGGCTCTGGCCGCCGCGCCGAGCGAGTAAGCCACCATCGCACTATCGTTGCGACCTCCATTGCCAGAAGGCGCTGTAGCTAAGCTGCAGCGCCTTTTTGCTGGATCATCTGCGGCAACGCTCGCGACCACTCTTTTTGTTCGGCAGTAACGGCTTGCTTAAAACACCGTTAAGCCAATGTTCCGAATGCCGTTTTTCCACAGCCTCTAGGCCTGCGAACCTTTCAACAAACAGGCTTCACGAACGCGTGAGAATTTCGCTTGCGATTCTCCTCACGATATCGTTATCTGCTTGTCAGCGAGGCATTCGCCCCGCCTCAACCTTCTAAGGAAGACACACATGCGCATCACCGCTCTGATCGCCGCTTCGGCCGCTGCTCTGGCCCTGGCTGCTTGCCAACCGGCTGCTGAAGCTCCGGCTGCTGAAGAAGTTGCAACCGAAGCTGCTGCCGACGCAACCGTCGCTGCTGACGCTGCTGCTGAAGCCGCTGGCGAAGCTGCTGAAGCTGCTGGCGCTGCTACCGAAGCTGCTGCTGACGCTGCTGCTGCTCCGGCTGCTGCTGAAGCTGCTCCGGCTGCTCCGGCTGCTCCGGCTGCCTAAGTCTAACACTCACGTGTTAGATCGCGGGGCTTACGCCCTGTGACAGGATTAAGGGGTCGTCTTCGGACGGCCCCTTTTTTCATGCCTCAAAGGGGGTTAATCCCCACGCATGACTGACGACACCGCCTCCCCGCAACTTCTCTGGGCCGAAGATGGCTCGCCCCGTTCGGGACGCTTTGGCGACGTCTATTTCTCCAAGGATGACGGCCTATCCGAGACCCGCGCGGTGTTCCTCGGCGGCTGCGACATGCCCGCTGTGTGGCAGGGTCGCAAACATTTCACCGTGGCCGAACTGGGCTTTGGCACAGGGCTGAACATCATCGCCCTGATCGATTTGTGGCGACAGCACCGCGAGGCGGGTGCACAGCTTCATGTCTTCAGCGTCGAGGGCTATCCCCTCACCCGCGAAGAGGCCGCCCGCGCTCTAGCCGCTTGGCCCGACGTCGCCGAGACCGCCAACGCCCTGTTGGCGCAATGGCCGACCAAGCGGCCCGGTTTCCACCGCATCGACCTGATGGATTGGGGCGTGACGATCGATCTGGCTATCGGCGAGGTCGAATGGGCGCTCGACAACTGGCACGGCAAGGCCGACGCGTGGTTCCTCGACGGCTTCTCGCCCGCGCTGAACCCCGGCATGTGGTCCGAAGAGATCATGGCCCGCGTGGCCAAACACAGCGCGCCCGCCGCCCATCTGGCGACCTTCACCGTCGCGGGGGCTGTCCGGCGCGGTCTCGCAGCCCATGGCTATACGGTCGAGAAGAAACCGGGCCATGGCCGCAAGCGCGAGCGACTGGAAGCCCGCTTCGAAGGCGAGGTCCAGCCCGCCCCTTCCCCGCGCGTTGCCGTCATCGGTGCGGGGATCGCGGGGGCCAGCATGGTCCGCGCACTCAAGGCCCAAGGCCTTTGCCCCATTCTGGTCGAGGCCGAACAGGCTGGCGCGGGCGGCTCGGGCTTTCCGGCCTCTCTGGTGACGCCCCGCCTCGATGCGGGCGATGCCTTTATCTCAGGCCTCTATGCCCAGTGTCTTGAGCGCGCCAGCCAGCTTTATAGTGCGGTCGAGGGTGCCATCCTGTCCCAAGGCGTGATCCATCTGGAGCACATGGCCCGCGATGCCGCCCGCTTTGACAAGATCGCGCTTCAGGACCTCTGGCCCGACGAGGCCATGCTGCGTCTCGGCTCCGATCAGGCCTCTACCGCCTTGGGCGAGCCTGTGACCAAGGGCGGACTGGAGATGAACGGGGCCTTTGCCCTTTCGCCCGCTACCGTTCTGGCTGACTGGCTGTCCGACACTCAGACGATCAATGCCAAGGTCCACGCCATAGCCCGCACTGATACGACTTGGCAGTTGCTGAATGCCGAAGGGACCGTAATCCTTGAAGCCGATCAGGTCGTGTTGTGCGCCGGATGGGGCAATGCCGCCCTCGCCCCGCAAATCGGCCTGTCGCCCGTCGCCGGACAGGCGGACTGGAGCCAAGGCACCACCGCCCACAATGTCCGCGCCGTCGCATGGGGGGGCTACAGCGTCCCGTCCAAAGACGGCCTGCTCTACGGGGCCACCCATGATCGCGGTGTCACCGATCCGGTGCCATCCGACGAGGCCAGCGCCAAGAAC
>JAEZHG010000280.1 GCA_023436945.1 Pseudomonadota bacterium
TTTCTGCGCTGGGCGGGGCGGTTTTTACCTGTTGCCTGACGGCAAAGCCCGCCAAAAAGCACTTTTATTTCCATGACTTATGCTTTTCTTGCGGTCCACAGAGTGGGCAGCGGCCTAGTTTAATATGAGTCTAGCTGTACATCGTATTGTGGAAAATACGTTAAGTCCACCTATCGGCGCTCTGTGTGACAATTATGTCAGCTTTCGAGCCATACTGTGCAAATAAACGCTAATTTAACCATACTTCGGGCTTTCAATACGAAACTTTACTTGAACTTAAGTCTTCGTAGGGCATGAGTATAGGGCACGTGTGGGTCAAGCGGGCGAAGCCTGAATGGCCTGGAGTAAAAGGTGCTTCAACTTCGCTCCAAACTAAGGGAATAAAATATGCGTAATCTCGTAAACCGTTTCATCAAAGACGAGTCGGGCGCTACCGCTATCGAGTACGGCCTGATCGCTGCTCTGATCGCAGTTGGCATCATTGCCGCTGTCGGCACCATCGGCACCAAGCTGACGAAGACCTTCACCAAGATCGGTTCGACTCTGCCGGATCAAGGCTAAGTTTATATAGCTGTTGATATGCGGGGGCTGAGGGAAACCTCGGCCCCTGTTTTTTTGGGGTTTAAGTTATTCTTGGGGCGGCGGAATGACATTTTTCTATATGATTTTTCTTTTTATTTTTCCGGCCTTGGTCATCATTGCCGGTGTTCATGATTTGACGACAATGAAGATCCCAAACTGGATTTCTGTCGTTTTATTTGTTGCATTTTTCCCCATGGCATTGCTCGTCGGCTTGCCGTTCAAGGACATTTTGCTGTCCCTGGGTCTGGCAAGTGGTGTATTGGTGCTCGGCTTTGTAATGTTCGCCCTACGCGTCATCGGGGGAGGTGATGCGAAACTCTTGGCGGCGGCCAGCCTGTGGGTTGGTGTATCCAGTGTGTTGTATTTCTTTCTGTATGTCGCACTTGCCGGGGGAGCGATGAGCATTGTGTTGATTGCGTCGCGTCAGTGGTTCCCGTATCTGCCTATCGGTAGAATCCCGAATTGGGTCAGTCGTCTGATGGAACCCAAGGGAGACATACCTTATGGTGTAGCGATTGCGGTCGCCGCGGCACTTGTGTTTCCCAGTACAATTCTCGTGACGCGTGTATTAGCACTTTGAGAAAAACGTTTTTATATTTAGGGTCGCGTTAAGGTCCCTGTGTTCTTTTTAGATACAAGCATTGGTGCCTCCCGGAATTAGGGGCGCACTGAGCTCTTGCCGGAGAGCATTGATGAAGCCTGCAAAAATTGCCGTAATCGGCGTCGCTGCGATTTCCGCCATTGGGCTGGCGCTGGTTGTTCGATCGATGGGTAACCCCTCAGGTCCTGAGGAGAAGGCTCAAGCGGTCGTTGAGGCTGCGCCTGTCGCCAAGGTCCTTGTCGCAGCAGTTGACCTTGAACCGGGCCGCCGTCTGGTCGCCTCGGACATGGTCTGGCGTGACTGGCCTCTGGCCGACGTGAACCCTGCCTTTATTACCGATGGTGCCACGCAACGCCCCGGCGTTCCGGCTGCGACCGAGGCTGCGCCTGCAGCTGACGCGACCGCGACCGAGGCTGAAACCGCTTCGGCCCGATTGCTGCAAAGCGTTGTGGCCCTGAGCACCCCGACCGCCGCAGAGACGCTCTCGGGCTCGGTTGTGCGTGAAACCATTCTGGCCGGCGAGCCTATTCAGGCCCGCAAGATCGTCCGCGCGGGCGACAGCGGCTTTATGGCGGCCTTCCTCGATCCGGGCATGCGCGCCATGTCCACTCCGGTCTCGGTCGAAAGCGCCGCGGGCGGCTTCATCCTTCCGGGCGACCGCGTCGATGTGGTTCTGACCCGTCAGGTCGAGGTACCCAATCCGGCCAATCCGGAAACGACCGTCACCCGTAATGTTTCGGCCACGGTGATGCAGAACCTCAAGGTTCTGGCCATCGACCAAACCGTACAGGCCCCGACCGACGAATCCGCTGTTGTCGGCGCGACGGCAACCCTTGAAGTGAACAGCCGTGATGCCGAGACGCTGGCGCTGGCCCGCGCTGAAGGCACTCTGTCGCTGATCCTGCGCTCCTACGCCGACTCTTCGGGTCCGCGCGGTGCCATTCCGGGTGCTGTACGTCGCGGTGAGGTGACCGCCCGTCGCACTGCCGTCGCCGCAGACGGTTCGATTGTAAATGGTCCTTCGGTACGCGTTTTCCGCGGTAATGCTGCTCCTGAGGTGGTGGTCCTGCCATGAGAGGTTTCCAGATGAAGTCCCTTCTGTCGCTGGCCGCTCTGGCTGCTGTTTCGGTAGGCATGGTGGCCACTCCGGCCGTCGCCTCGACAGCTGCCGCGTCCATGGCGTTCCAAGCCGGTTCCGATGTCCGGCACATCAACCTGCCGCGTGGTTCGTCCTTCGCTGTCAACCTTCCGGCCGATGTGCGTGACATCGTTGTGACCAACCCCGAAGTCGCCAATGCGATGCTGCACACCCAGCGCCGCATCACGGTCGTCGGCCTCGCGGCGGGTGAAACCGACGCTGTGTTCGTGGGCGCAAACGGTCGCGTTATCCTGACGCTGAAAGTTCGCGTCGATGCCGGTGTCGCCTCGCTGCAAAACAGCCTCGAACGCGCCCTGCCGGGTTCGTCGATCCGCGCTGAAGCCGTCAATGACAATATCATCCTGACCGGCACGGCCTCGAACCTCGGTGAAGTCGAACGTGCCGCCCAACTGGCCCGCGCTCACGCGTCAGACCCGTCGAAGGTGGTCAATATGATCGCTGTTTCGGGTTCCGACCAGGTGACCCTCAAGGTCCGCGTGGTCGAGGTGCAGCGCAATGTGATCAAGCAACTGGGCTTCAATGCTCAGGCCCTGATCAACGGCAATGGCCGTCATCCACTAAACCTCTCGAACACCGTGAACTTCTCGGTAAACTCGGGTCTGCAAGGCGGCATTACCGGCTCTTGGCAGCGCCTGACCGATCCGGGCAGCGACCTGACCTCGGGGCGTCTGGATCTCGGTGCCTTCGAGCGCGTCGGTCTGATCCGTACGCTGGCCGAACCGAACCTGACCTCGGTCAATGGTGAAGGTGCCAGCTTCCTCGCTGGTGGCGAATTCCCGGTCCCGACCAACCGCGACCGCGAAGGTCAGATCACCGTCGAGTACAAGCCCTACGGTGTCGGCCTGTCCTTCCGTCCCGTCGTCCTGTCGGAAGGTCGCATCAACCTTCAGGTGAAGGTCGAGGTTTCGGAACTGAGCCCCGGCTCGGGCCTGACCATCGGTGCGGGCACGGCCTCCTCGATCACCCTGCCGGGCCTGTCGGTCCGCCGCAGTGAGACCACGGTCGAAATCCCGTCGGGCGGTTCAATGATGATTGCAGGTCTGCTGCAAGAATCCACGCGTCAGTCCGTTGATGCCCTGCCGGGCATGACGAACCTGCCGGTTCTGGGGTCGCTGTTCCGCTCGCGTGACTATCTGACGGGTGAAACCGAACTGGTGGTCATCGTCGAGCCGTACATCGTCAATCCGACCAGCCCGTCGCGTATGCAAACTCCGGCGGATGGCCTGCGCTTCGCGACCGACGCCCAATCCATCTTCTTTGGCCAGCTTAACCAGGTTTACGGCTCGCCTTCTGCCAGCAGCGGCAGAGGCTGGAACGGCCCGGTTGGCTATGTGATCGAGTGACCGACATGAAGAACCGATCCCTTACTCTCGTTCTGCTGGCTGGCGCTTCTGTGGCGTTGGGTGCCTGTGTGGGCAGCGATGCGGGCCTGTATCGCGATGCAGGTCTGACCCCGACCTCGCGCTACGCCCTTCGCGTAGAGCCGGACCTTGACCGTATCGCTCTTGCGGTGCGTGACGGTGACCTTTCGGTGAACCAGCGCAACGCTGTGGCCTCTCTGGCCGCGCGTTACAGAAACAGCGCCCAGGAAGGCCTCGTGATCGAGGTGCCGCAGGGCAATGATCCTGTGGCTCTTCGCTCGGCAGGTAACATCCGCGCCGCTCTGGAAGGTGCGGGTGTCGCTTCAAACCACATCAGCCTCGCCAGCTATTCGGCACCTGACAGCCGCGCTCCGGTTCTGGCCGGTTTCCGCACGGTGGTCGCCTCGGTGCCGCGTTGCGGTGCGGAATGGGGCAATCTTGCACGTACGGGCGAGAATACTGTGGCTTCGAATTTCGGCTGTGCGGTAAACGCCAATCTGGCCGCCCAGATTGCAGACCCGCGCGACATCGTAGCACCGCGTGCCATGACGCCGCCTAACGCCCAGCGTCGTACCGTTGTCTTCGAAGCCTATCGCCAAGGTCAGGTGACCTCGGCCGCGCGCGAAGCCATGTTGGCGGATAGTGAAGTTTCTCAAGCCGTTAACTAAGACATGACCAAAAAAAAATCCCCCAGTGATCCTTTGGATGACTTCGAAGTCACTGACGACTTCCTGGATACCATCGCCGCTCTGGCGGAGGAGGAGGCCGTTGCACCCCAGGGGGAGGGTGTGGCTGTCGATCCGGCTTCGACTTCGAACTTTGTAATGAGTGCCTTGGATAAGGTCGAAGCGGCGTTTGTCGCTTCGACCGTGTCCGCTGCTGCTGCTGTGAACAGTGCCTCTGAAGAAACAGTGAGTTCGGAAATGGCTGATAAGTTCTCCAAAGCCTCAGAAGACTATGACGCTCCTGTGGAGCCGGTGTCCGAAATGGCTCAGCAGCCAGTCAAAGAACCCAATCCGTTTTTCAGCGACGAGCCCACCATTCTGGCCTCGGACGATGATCTGATCGAGGCGACGCCAAAGGTCATTAAAGAAACCGTCGATCACATCGCGCCTATCGATGACTACGACGCACCGCCTGCTGCCACCACGAACATGCCGGTTCCGGTTGGTGCGGCCGGTCTGAACTTTGATGCTCAGGCGGTCGAGGTCTCGATCCCGCGCATCGCCATCCATATTTTTGCCGAGCGTCAGGACACTCTGGCCGCCGCCGAGCGTGCCGCTCAGGATCGCCGTATGTCGCGCGCCTCTACGCAGGTACGCGTGGGCGGCAGTGCTGCGGCTATCGAAAGCTATGTGTCCGAGCCGACCCCGCCGCTGGTGCTAGTCGAGTGCATGAAGGACGCCAAGTCCCTTCTCGAAGAGATCGACCAACTGGCCGAGGTCTGCGACGCGGGGACCAAAGTCATCGTCATCGGCGCTGCGAACGACATCCTGCTCTATCGGGAACTGATGCGTCGTGGCGTCAGCGAATATCTGGTCGCCCCGATCCAGCCTCTGCAACTGATCGCGGCCATCGGTGGTCTGTTCACCGATCCGGACCAGCCCTTCATGGGGCGCACAATTGCCTTCGTGGGCGCGCGTGGTGGTGCCGGTGCCTCTTCGGTGGCCCACAACACCGCATACGCCATGAGCGAACGCGTGGGGCTGAACACGGTCATCGTCGATTATGACCTGCCGTTCGGCACCTCGGGTCTGAACTTCAATCAAGATCCTCTGGGCGGCGTCGCCGATGCCCTGACCCAGCCGGAGCGTCTTGATGCGACCCTGCTGGATCGCATGATGGTGCGTTGCACCGATAAACTCAGCCTGTTTGCGGCCCCTGCAACCCTCGATACCGATTGGGACATCGAGGCAGAGGCCTATGATGAGGTCACGAACCGCATCCGCAGTTCGGCACCGTTTGTTGTGCTGGACCTTCCTCACGTCTGGTCGGCGTGGGTCAAGGAACAGATTATCGCTGCCGACGAGGTGGTGATTGTTGCGACGCCGGATCTGGCATCGCTGCGTAACGGTAAGAACCTGCTTGATCTTGTGCGCCATGCACGTCCGAATGATGCGCCGCCGCGCATTGTACTCAATCAGGTCGGCATGCCGGGCCGACCGGAAATCCCCGCTAAGGAGTTCGGACAAGCCCTAGGGATTCATCCCTGCTTGAGCATTCCTTTCGATGCCAAGATTTTTGGAGCCGCTGCCAATAACGGCCAGATGGTGCTGGATATGGCTGCGAAGACAAAACCGGCGGAGGCATTCGAGACCCTCGCTCAGATTGTCACCCAAAGGCAGATGCCAACTGCACCTACGCGGGGGCGTAGGGGTGCGGGAGGCCTCGCTAGCCTGTTTAGGAAACGATAAAAATGTTCGGCAAGCGTCAATCTTCTACGCCTCCCCGCAAAGGCCAGATCGATCCGGTAGAGCAAGCCCCCATCGAAGGTGAGGCCAGCGTATTCGGGAATGGACCTGAAGCACCCGCTGCGCCCAAGCCCGAGAAACGTGCATCGCGCATCAGCGATGAAGGCTTCGGTCTAGAAGATCTTGAGGTTGGTGCTTCGTCGCCTGCGCCTGAAAAACGTTCCGGCCCGCGCAAGACTGCCGGTCTGGAACAGATCAAGAAGGCCCAGACGACGGTCACCGAGATCGTTCGTGAGCAGAGCGACTATTATCACGCCACGAAGACCACCATCTTCAACGCGCTGATGAACACCATTGACCTGTCGCAGCTGGCCCAACTGGACCAGAAGACTGCACAGGAAGAAATTCGCGACATCGTTGCCGAACTGGTGGCGATCAAGAACGTCTCCATGTCGGTCGCCGAGCAGGAGCACCTGGTTCAGGACATCGTCAACGATGTGCTGGGCTATGGCCCGCTTGAGCCGCTGCTGGCGCGTGACGACATCGCCGACATCATGGTGAATGGCGCGAACCGCGTGTTCATCGAAGTGGGCGGCAAGGTCCAGCTGACAAACGTTCGCTTCCGCGACAACACGCAGCTGATGAACATCTGCCAACGCATCGTGTCGCAGGTCGGCCGCCGCGTGGATGAAAGCTCGCCAATCTGCGACGCCCGTCTTCCGGATGGTTCACGTGTGAACGTTATCGCCCCGCCGCTTGCGATCGATGGTCCGACCCTGACCATTCGTAAGTTCAAGAAAGACAAGCTCACTATGCGTGACCTTGTCGAGTTCGGCTCGATGAGCCCGGACGGCGCGCGTGTGCTGGGTGTTATCGGGGCCTCGCGCTGTAACGTTCTGATCTCGGGCGGTACCGGTTCGGGCAAGACGACCTTGCTCAACACCATGACCGCCTTCATCGACCCGACCGAGCGCGTCATCACCTGTGAAGACGCCGCCGAACTGCAACTGCAGCAGCCGCACGTGGTGCGTCTGGAAACGCGTCCGCCGAACCTTGAAGGCCAGGGCCAGATCACCATGCGCGATCTGGTGAAGAACTGTCTGCGTATGCGCCCTGAACGCATCATCGTCGGCGAAGTCCGTGGTCCTGAGGCCTTCGACCTGCTTCAGGCCATGAACACCGGTCACGACGGCTCCATGGGTACGCTGCACGCCAACTCTCCGCGTGAAGCCATCAGCCGTATGGAATCCATGATCACCATGGGTGGTTATGGTCTGCCGTCCAAGACGATCCGCGAAATGATCGTCGGCTCGATCGACATCATCATTCAGGCTGCGCGTCTGCGCGACGGTTCGCGCCGTATCACCCACGTTACCGAGGTCGTCGGCCTCGAGGGCGATGTGATCGTGACGCAGGACCTGTTCGTCTATGACATCACCGGCGAAGACGCTGCGGGTCGTGTCAGCGGTCGCCACCGTTCGACCGGCATTGCACGTCCGCGCTTCTGGGACCGCGCACGCTATTATGGTCTGGAACGTGAACTGGCCGACGCGCTGGATGCTTCGGAGTAAACGCGCATGATGATCGTTCTTGCTGCGGTTCTCGCCTTCATCACCATCGCCGGCCTCGGCTGGGTGTTTGTCGGTGGTGATGATGCTGCAACACAGGCTGTTAAGCGCAGTCAGGTGCTGGCTTCTGCACGCGCCAAACCGACGCAACGCAGTGGCGGTTCTGCCAATACGCCGGAAAACCGCCGCAAGCAGATCATGTCGCAATTGCAAGAAGCAGAGCGACGCCAGCGCAAGAGCCGTATGAGCCTCGGCTCGCGTATCAATCAGGCCGGTCTCAGCATCGACCAGCGCGCCTTCTGGATCGGCAGCGGTATCATCGCCCTTGTCGGTCTAGCGATCACCTACCTGATCGGCTCCAATATTTTGCTGGCCTTGGGTGTGGCGGTTGCTCTGGGCATCGGTTTGCCGCGCTGGATTCTCAGCTTCCTGTTCAAGCGTCGCGTGAAGAAGTTCCAATCCTCATTTGCGGACGCGGTGGATGTGATTGTGCGCGGTATCAAGACCGGCCTTCCGGTCAATGACTGCTTCAAGATCATCGCCAAGGAAAGCCCGCAACCTCTGGCTGGCGAGTTTGGCCGCATGGTTGAGTCTCTGGGCGTGGGTTTGTCTCTGCCCGAGGCGCTGGACCGTATGTACGAGCGCATGCCGACGCCGGAACTGAACTTCTTCCGCATCGTGATTTCGATCCAGCAGAAGACGGGCGGTAACCTCGCCGAAGCGCTGACCAACCTTTCGACCGTTCTGCGCGCTCGCCGCATGATGCGTGAAAAGATCAAGGCCATGTCGTCCGAAGCCGTGGCCTCTGCCATGATTATCGGTTCGCTGCCACCACTGGTCATGACCTTGGTCATGATCTTCAGCCCCGCCTACATGATTACGATGTTCACGGATTCCCGTGGTCACGTCA
>JAEZHG010000068.1 GCA_023436945.1 Pseudomonadota bacterium
GGATCGAGGCCACCATGGTGATGTGCCAGCGCCATACCGAGGTGAAGGGGGACATGGGCGTGACGTGCCCGTTGGGGTGGCGGACGTAGCGGCCGGTACGGTCGCCGTTTGCCCCACCCGCTGCCTGATGGTTCGACATGCGAATGATTCTCAAAAAACCTGTGGAAATTCAGGGTCAGACTGTTGCAATGGCTTTTGTGCCGTGCAGCAGGCGATGTCAACGAACCCGCGCCCAGAGTCGGGTTATTAAGTTCGTCAGGCGGTAATTTGGTGGGATTTGACCACCGATACCCGTCCTTCAAACACCTCCGGTACGCAAGAAACTGCCCCGGGGCGGCCCCAGACCGGATCCGGCCATAGGGGATCGTCGCGACGCCGGCCCACAACATGGACGTGTAATTGCGACGTCACATTGCCAATGGCGGCTGTGTTCACCTTGTCAATTGGCGCACCCTCTGCCTCTGCCATTTTCGCTATCAGGCGGCCTGCCTCGACGGCCTCTTCCATCAGTTGAGCGCGCTGTTCGGCGCTGAGGTCCGACAGTTCCACCGCCCCCTCTACGCGGGGCAGAAGGATCAGCCAGCTAAAGCGCGCATCGTTCTGGATGCGCACCTGACACAGCGGCCAGTCGGTCACATGGACAGAGGCGGCCTCGAAAGCGGGGTGGGCCTTGAAGGCCTCGGCTGAAATCATAGTGGGTCACCCTCTTTGAACCAGCGCAGTCGATAGGCCTGAATGGCCGTATTGGCCAGATGCGAGGTCAGTCGCCAGTTGGCCACCGCACCCACAGGCGCGCCGATAACGGGCAGCAGTTGGGCCATCTTCGCCAGATCGATGTAGTCGCGGTACTCAAGCTGGAACTGGCGCCAGTCGATCTCGACGGACTGTTGTTTATTGTCAGGGATACTGGCCTCCAGAGCGGCGAGGGCGGCAGGGCGCTGCCTGGCGCTGGAAAATGCCGTCTGGAAGATGCGCAATATGAACAGCCGTTCTGCGGGGTCACGGCTGTCGTGGCCATAGAGTGCGCAGATCTCGAACAGCAGCTTGATCTTGATCGCCATCAGGGCGGGCAGATCCGCCGCCGCCAGAACAAAACCGCCCGCACCCGCGACACCGCCTTCGACACTGGCCGTCCGGCGGTAAATCTTGATGCGGTCCCGCACAGCCTTCTCGCGCTCCTCCAGCGTTCCGAAGGTCATGGGCTGGCCGGAGAACCAGCCGGAGCCTGTCATGATAGCTTTGGTCATCTGTTTCATGACCCCTGTCACCACCTTGTGAACCTGCTCGGGTATCATGTTGTTGATGCGGTCCTGCGTGGCGCGTGTGGTCTGGTCCCAGGCACCGGGCTTTTTCTTCTGGCGCACACGCCATGCCAGTGCCGCACTTAAGGCTCTGTTTTCGTATGCAGTTGGATCGGATCTGGAGGCCATGAAACATCCTGCCTGACGGTTAGACCGTACATTGAATACCAAAGCCAAAACGCGGGAGACTTGCTCCCGCTCCCGCGCGGGTCTAGACCGCCCGCCATCGAATAGTGTTTCGCACACGCAACATCGACTTGGAGAGACCTTAAATGGCTCGTGCAAAGATCGCCCTTATCGGCGCCGGCATGATCGGCGGCACCCTCGCCCACATCGCAGCTCGTGAAGCTCTGGGCGACGTCGTCCTGTTCGACATCGCTGAAGGCACCCCGCAGGGTAAGGGTCTGGACATCGCCGAAGCTTCGGCTGTCTTCGGTCAAGACGTGGCCCTGAAGGGCGCGAACGACTACGCCGACATCGCTGGCGCAGACGTCTGCATCGTCACCGCTGGCGTGCCGCGCAAGCCGGGCATGAGCCGCGACGACCTGATCGGCATCAACCTCAAGGTCATGAAGGCCGTGGGTGAAGGCATCAAGCAATACGCTCCGAACGCCTTCGTGATCTGCATCACCAACCCGCTGGACGCCATGGTCTGGGCTCTGCAGAAGTTCTCGGGCCTGCCGAAAGAGAAAGTCGTCGGCATGGCTGGCGTTCTGGACTCGGCTCGCTTCGCCTACTTCCTGGCTGAAAAGACCGGCGTCTCGATCCAAGACATCCACGCCTGGACCCTCGGCGGTCACGGCGACGACATGGTCCCGATGGTCCGTCACTCGACCGTTGGCGGCCTGCCGCTGCCGGACGCCGTGGCTGCTGGCTTCCTGACCCAAGCCGAACTGGACGCTATCGTCGAGCGCACCCGTAAGGGCGGCGGCGAGATCGTTGCCCTGCTGAAGACCGGCTCGGCCTTCTACGCTCCGGCTGAATCGGCCATCGCCATGGCCCGTTCGTACCTGCTGGACCAAAAGCGCGTCCTGCCGTCGGCTGTCTACGTCTCGGGCGAATACGGTCTGAACGACCTGTACGTCGGCGTTCCGGCCATGATCGGTGCCAACGGCGTCGAAAAGATCATCGAGTTCACCACCAACGACGAAGAGAAGGCCATGCTGGCTACCTCGGTCGCTTCGGTGAACGGCCTGATCGAAGCCTGTAAGGCTGCTGATCCGTCGCTGGGGTGAACCATTTAGTGATGGCTAACGTTCAGCCCTCGTAGGTCTCAAATATCAGCGATTTGTAAGCTTGACAGTTCGCCCCTCAACGAGGCAGTTGTAGTCAGTTGAGGGAAGCGACTCGCGGACTCAGAATCTATTTTTTGTCAACCTGTATTGACAGAAATGATTTATGAGAATACATCTTCCGCATTATCCGCCGCTAGCGTGCTAGCGGTCCAAAGGCCGCCTCCTTCGGGGGGTGGCCTTTGCCTTATCTAAGGGGATTTTGAAATTAAAGTTCACGTTTATATTGATGGCTTTAACCTCTATTACGGCGCGCTAAAGAGCACTTCGTATAAGTGGCTAGATATTGTCGCCCTATCAAAGGCGCTTGTTCCGGCTGGACATACCGTCGAGAAAGTCAACTATTTCACAGCTAGGGTATCGGGTTCCGCCGACCGTAGCGCGCCTGCGCGCCAGCAGCAGTATTTAAACGCCCTAAAATCCTTAAACGAGGTGGAAATTTTCTACGGGAACTTTCTATCTAAAACCGTTTGGCGACCATTGACCAACCTTCCGATAGCCGGTGCCAACATCGCCTGCAGCGCTCCCCCCGTCACACTCCCGCGAGGGAAACATACAGTCTCTGGCGGGAGACTAACGAAATCCGCAACGCTGGAAGTCGACACATACGGCAATAAGCAAGTCAAAAAACAACCTCATCCAGACGCATTGGTAGTTCAATGCCACACCATGGAGGAGAAGGGGTCCGATGTTAACCTAGCGGTACATCTGATTAATGACGCTTGGCAAAGTAAGTTTGACGTTGCGTTAGTGATTTCTAACGATACCGATCTTTGTACGCCGATACACATGGTATCAAATCAACTAAACCTACCCGTTATTGTGGCTAATCCACATCAACGAGCGATGGCCCACTCTCTACGCAACGTAGCACCATACACGCGACATATACGCCCCCAACATTTGGCGGCTTCTCAGTTGCCGAGCGTGATCGCCGGAACGAATGCAACTAAACCTGCAACTTGGTAGGGTTAAGTTGGTTTCTGCTCCAGCCAGCTTTGGCTGCGCATTTCGTTGAGGCGCGAGACGGTGCGCTCGAACTCGAAGGCGCCGTCGCCTTCTGTGTAGAGGACCTCGGGTTCGGCCTCGGCCATGACGACCAGACGGGTCTTGGCCTCATAGAGGGCGTCGATCAGGGTCACGAGGCGGCGGGCTTCCTGACGCTTGTGCGGACCCAGCTTCGGCACCCCTTCGATGAACAGGGTGTGAAAACGTTTGGCGATGGCCAGATAGTCTTGCGGGCCAAGTGGCTTTCCGCAGAGATCATCAAAGGTCGCGCGGGCCATGCCACCCACTGTGCGATCCATTTTGACCTCGCGGCCCAGAACCGAAAGCACGGTCGGCTCTTCGGTCTCGCCGCCCTTCAGGTCCGACCACAGAAGTTCATAGGCCGCAACATTGCCCTCGACGTCGGTCGGAAACCACACCTTGTCACCCGACAGGCGATCAAGGCGGAAATCCTTGGCCCCTGCGGTTTCCACCACCACAGTCTTTTCACGCAGCATGTCGATGAAAGGCAGGAAGAGCTGGCGGTTGATGCCGTTCTTATAAAGGTCTTCCGGTGCGCGGTTCGAGGTGATGGCCAGAACCACCTTCTTCTCGAACAAAGCATCGAACAGACGGCCAAGGATCATGGCGTCCGCGATGTCGGTGACCTGTAGTTCGTCAAAGCACAGAAGCCGCGCTTCGGAGGCGATCAGGTTGGCCACCGGAGGAATGGGGTCGTCACCCTTGTGAACGC
>JAEZHG010000089.1 GCA_023436945.1 Pseudomonadota bacterium
AAGTCCACCGACTGCATCAGCATGTAGTTGAACTCGAGGAAGGTCATCGGCTGCTCGCGCTCGAGGCGCAGTTTGACCGAGTCGAAGCTCAGCATGCGGTTGACGGTGAAGTGGGTGCCGAAATCGCGCAGGAACTGGATGTAGCCGTATTGCGACAGCCAGTCGTCATTGTTCAGCATGATGGCGTCGGTCGGGCCGTCGCCGAACTTGAGGAATTTGGCGAAGACCTTCTTGATGCCGTCGATATTGGCCTGGATGGTTTCGTCGGTCAGTTGCGGACGCGAGGTATCCTTACCTGTCGGGTCGCCGACGCGGGTGGTGCCGCCGCCCATCAGGACGACAGGCTTGTGGCCAGCCTGTTGCAGGCGGCGCAGCATCATAATCTGGATCAGCGAGCCGACGTGCAGCGACGGAGCCGTCGCGTCAAAGCCGATATAGCCGGTGACCACACCCTTCGCCGCAGCCTCGTCCAGCTCGGTCGGGTGGGTGATTTGGTGAATATAGCCCCGGTCCTGAAGCGTTTTCAGGAAATCGGACTTGAAGGCGGTCTCGGTCATGGCAGATCCGTTACAGTCAGTACTGGCGGCCATGTTCCGGAGAAGTTAGCCGCCAAGGGTAGGGCGGCAGTGATCGCGGCCGCTCGTTTATGCGAGGCCGTAATAATAGGTCACGAAAAGAACGTCACGTGCGATCATGGGTTCTAGCTACGGCGTGAGGAACGTGGCAGTCAAGCGCCATGAGCGAACATCTTCCCCCCAAGCCCCTTCGCGTTCTCGGTTTTATGACCGGCACCTCTCTGGATGCCGTGGATATGGCTGTGATCGAGACGGACGGGCACGACATTCTCGGTTTTGGTCCCAGCGGCGAAATGAAGCTGGATGACGAGACCCGCACGCTGGTTGAATACGCCATCGAGGATGCTTTCGACTGGGAGCGGGACGAGGAAGAGCCGGACAGCTTCGACGATGCCCGCATGGCCGTGGCTGATGCCCATCTGGCGGCATCGCTGGGCTTTATGGCTATGAATGGCGTCACCGGCATTGATCTGGTCGGCGTGCATGGCCAGACGGTCCTTCATGAGGCCCCGACGGCGGAACTGCCGGGCCGCACCGTGCAACTGATCGATGCTGTGGCGGTGGCTGACGGGCTTGGCCTACCTGTGGTGCATGATTTCCGCAGCGCAGATGTGGCTGCGGGCGGGCAAGGCGCTCCCTTGGCTCCAATCTATCACGCAGCATTGGTACGCTGGTCGGGTCTGCTCGGTCCGGTGGCTGTGCTGAACCTTGGCGGCGTAGGAAACATCACACTAATCCGCGCCAACGGCTCGCTGGAAGCCTTTGATACCGGTCCGGCGAACGGGATGGTCGATCTGCTGGTCCAGTCCAACTCGCGCAAGCGCATGGACGAAGGCGGCAATCTGGCCCGTGCCGGCACCGTCGATCAGGCCGTGCTGGCTGAATACCTGTCGCATCCGTATTTCAAGGCGGCGGGGCCGAAGTCGCTCGACCGTTTTGACTTTTCTATTGATGGTGTTGCCCACCTGCCTCTTGAGGATGCAGCGGCGACCCTGACGGCCTTTGCTGCCGAGGCGGTGGCATTGGGCGTCAAGCGTGCGTCAGAGGTGCCGTCGCAGGTGATCGTCTGTGGTGGTGGCCGTCATAATCCTGTGCTGATGGAAGCCATCCGCGAGCGTCTGCCGATGCCCGTAAAGGTGGCCGAAGAGTTGGGTTGGCGCGGTGACAGCATCGAGGCCGAGGCCTTTGCCTATCTTGCGGCGCGTAGCCATTACGGCCTACCCATCAGCTTCCCTGATACCACGGGCATTCCCGAGCCTATGACAGGCGGACAGACCGCCTATCCAGGTGACGAGCCGGGCTTCGAGCCCGACGATTTCTAGATAAAGATTCAGGGGCCTATTTTGACAGTATCAAGTGCGCGCTTCTGGGGCGTTCTAAGCGGTCTGGGTGCGGGCGCGATGTGGGGATTGGTATTTCTGGCCCCTAAACTCGTGCCGGAAGCCTCGCCGTTCCTGATGTCGGCCGGGCGCTATTTCACCTATGGCCTGATTGCCGCTCTCTTGATCGCACCGCGTTGGAAGCGTCTGTCATCCCTGCTGGATCGCAAAACTTGGCTGGCTCTGATCTGGCTCAGCCTTGCGGGGAACATTGTCTATTATCTGTTCCTCGTTGTGTCAGTTCACTATGCGGGCGTGGCGGCATCGGCGCTGATTGTCGGTGCGGTTCCGGTCGTGGTGGCCCTGTGGGGACTGCGCGACAAGAACTCGCCGCCGCTCTGGAAGGTCGGGCCGCCGATTGCCGTGGCGGCTCTGGCCATTGTGCTGATCGGTTACGAGAGCATCACGCGGGGGCATTTGGCCGTCGATGCCAGCGGCCTTTCGGTCGCCATCGGTCTGGTGGCGGCGCTTATCGCATTGATCCTCTGGACGGCCTATGCGGTTGGTAACAGCCGCTGGATGACCAAGATGGAGGCGGTCAGCTCGCATGACTGGTCGCTGCTGATCGGCGTCGTGACGGGCGCGCTGTCGGTGTTTCTTGTGCCGATGGCGATTGTGACCCTTGGCGACCTGCCAAGTGGCTTCTGGGGCCGCTTTGTCATGGTCAGCATCGGCATTGCCATTCTGGCCTCTGTTGTTGGCAACGCCTTCTGGAATCGCGCCAGCCGCCTTCTGCCGCTGACGATGCTGGGCCAGATGATCGTTTTCGAGACCCTGTTTGCGTTTCTCTATGGCTTCATTCTCGAGAAGCGCGGGCCGACGGTCATCGAGATCATCTCTATGGCGCTAATGGTGATCAGTGTTATCTGGTGTGTGCGTGCGCACCGTCCGGTCGCTGTGGTGGAGCGAGACGCGGAGCACTGAACGGAGGCTATAATGGTCTGGTTGGCTGCAGTCGCATTGCTTTGTCTAGGTCGCTGCACACAGGCTGAAATTGCCACTCCCGCATCGCCCTTTATCGAGCGGATGGAACAGGAGAGGGCCAAGCTGGACAGCTTGCCTGTCGATGCGGATCTGAAGACGCGGTTCGCCAGTGTCTATGTGCTGGACCAGCAACCGCGCATGCGAATGGGCGACATCATGAAGTCCGACATGACCGCCGACCAGAAGACCCAAGCCATGGCCGAGGCGCGGGCCTTCATGGCCGAACAGGACCCGAGAAACCTCAAGGTCGTTCTCGATAATCTGCCGCCAGAAGGTTGGTATCTTCGCAGCCGTTATGGCGTCGAGGTTGCGACCACGGCTTTTCTGGTCGTCCAGCATTCCAATCTGGAAACCTGGCAGCGTTTTGTGCCGGTGCTTGAGCCACTCGTTGCC
>JAEZHG010000092.1 GCA_023436945.1 Pseudomonadota bacterium
CGTCGAGATGCTGCGTAAGGAAGTGGCCCAGTTCGGTGACAAGATCGAGGTTCGCCCCTTCTCGAGCCTGCTGATGCACTTCGCCGAAGAACTTGAGGCCAACTGCATTGTGCGCGGCCTGCGCGCGGTGGCTGACTTCGAATACGAGTTCCAGATGACGGCGATGAACCAGCGTCTGAACAGCACCATTGAAACCGTCTTCCTGATGGCCGATCCGCGCCATCAGGCGATTGCCTCGCGTCTGGTGAAGGAAATCGCCATGCTGGACGGCAATATCGAAAGCTTCGTCAGCCCTGCGGTCGCCGCCGCTGTGCTGGAAAAAGTCGGCAAGCGTTGAGACTTAAGATCATGAACAAGCTGATGATTTCTGCCGTTGCGGCGTCGCTCATGCTGGCCGGTTCGGTGCAGGCTCAAAGCAATGACTGGCGCACGGTTGCTCCGGAAAACCTCTGGGTGATCGACACCTCCAAGGGCCGTATCCTTGTGGAACTGGAGCCGCGGCTGGCCCCGAACCACGTGGAGCGTATCCGCACCCTCAGCGACCGTGGCTTCTATGACGGCCTGACCTTCCACCGTGTCATCCCGGGCTTTATGGCCCAGACGGGTGACCCGCAGGGCAACGGTCAGGGCGGCAGCGACCTTCCTGATATCGCCGGCGAGTTCAGCTTCCGCCGTGGCCGTGATTCAAGCTTCGTTCCGGTAGAGAACACCGGCCCCGGCTATCGCGGCTTCGTCGGTTCGGCTCCGGTGGTGACCCAACCGGACGCCCAGATGTTCATCAATGCCGACATGAAGGTGTCGGCTGTCCCGCTGTTCTGCACGGGTTCGGCGGGTATGGCGCGCGCAGGTTCGCCTAACAGTGCCAACAGCCAGTTCTTCCTGATGTCGGGCCAGAATGATGCGCTGAACGGTGCCTATACCGTCTTTGGCCGCGTGGTTCAGGGACTGGACGTCATCAAGAACCTGAAAGCCGGTGCTGAAGAAGCCGATGGTGCGGTGGCCAGCAATCCGGACACCATGACCCGCGTGCGTATGGCCTCGAGCCTGCCGCAGAACGAGCGCCCGAATGTGCGCGTTGCCGTGGCTGGCAGCGCACCCTTCATGGCCGCCGTCGAAGCCGCGCGTTCGGCCAAGGGTGCGAACTTCAACATCTGTGATGTAGAGGTTCCGGTTCAAACCGGAAACTGATCTTAACCGTCGGGGAGGGCGGGAAAGATGATGAAATCCAAGCTGGTGAAGGGCGTTGTGGTGGCGGCCCTTCTGTCTGTTACGGCATCGGCGGCTGTGGCCAATGACGGTATGCGCCAGGTCGAGGCCGAGCACCTGTTGGTGATCGACACCAACAAGGGCCGCATCCTTGTCGAGATGAACCCCGACATTGCGCCGCTTCATGTCGAGCGTATCCGCCTGCTGGCGGGTGAGGGCTTCTATGACAATGTGAAGTGGCACCGCGTCATCGATGGCTTCATGGCCCAGACGGGTGATCCGACCGGAACCGGAGAGGGCGAGAGCCAATATGAAGACCTGAAGGCGGAGCTGACCTTCCGCCGGATGGAGGGCTCGACCTTCACCACAGTGGCCCAGCCCATGGGGCTTCAAATCGGACTGATGGACACGGTTCCTGTGTTTAGCCAGCCTGATCACTACATGGCCCGCTCCAGCGATGGACGCGTGTCGGCATGGGGCACCTATTGCCCCGGCGTGGCGGGCATGGCCCGTGATGACGACGAGAACAGCGCCAACAGTCAGTTCTTCCTGATGCGATCTGCCTATCCGTCGCTGGACAAACGCTATTCCATCTGGGGGCGCGTGATTGCAGGGCAGGATGTGGTCGACAGCCTGAAAGCCGGCGCATTGCCCAGCGGTATGGTCGATGGGCCTGACGTGATGCTGCGCGTTCGTACGGGCGACCAACTGAACCAGAACGAGCGCCCCAGTGTGCGTGTCAGTGACACTCGCTCGGCCCAGTTCGCAGAGCAGGTGGCAACTATACGCGCCGAACGCGGGGCAGACTTCTCGGTCTGCGATCTTCCCATTCGGGTTGAAGTTACCGCCACACAGCGTTGATATTCAAAACGAACCTATGCCTTTGAAGGCGCGGTACCTGCGGGAGCTGCGCCTTTTTTGCGTCCACGCCGACGGCGGCGTTTGCGCTTTTTGGGCGCGGCCGGAGGGTCCTGCATAAGGGTGAGCAGCAAGCCTTCGCGCAGACCACGGTCGGCCACTCGCACCCGCTCGCACGGCCATGCGCGCTGGACAGCCTCAAGAATGGCAGCACCTGCCAGCACTAGATCGGCACGGTCCGGACCGATGCAGCTTTCCGCCGCGCGGCCTTGGGGACCGAGATGGATCAGGCGGCTGGCCGCTGTCTCGCAATCCTCACGCGTCATCCAGAGCCCATCGACCAGATCGCGCTGGTAACGGCGCAGACCGAGGTGGATGCCCGCCAGACTGGTGATCGCGCCCGAGGTGCCGACCATATGGGCGCGGCCTTGGGTATAGAGGCCGTGGTATTCGGTATCCTTTGGGGCGCCGACGGAGATGGCGTTGAACACGTCCATCACCATGGCCTCGTACCATTTATCCGGTGATCCGGACGGCTCGGGATGGCGCTCGGCAAGGGTGACGACACCCATGGGCACAGACATCCATGCAACGGTGTCCTGCGCCTCGCCATTGCGGCGCAGCCATGACAGTTCGGTCGAACCGCCGCCTACATCTATGACCAGAACCGCATCGCTGGTCGGATCGATCAGGTTGATGCATCCCGCCACCGAAAGACGTGCCTCTTCGGCCGGATCGATGATGCGCAGGTTCAGGCCCGTGCCGATGCGAACGCGCTCTATAAACTCGGGGCCATTCAGGGCCGCGCGGCAGGCCTGTGTGGCGACGGCGGCAAGATGGTTGGATTTCAGTCCCTTACGGGCGATCCGCTCTGCACATAAAGCCAGCGCCTCATAGGCACGGTCCATGGCCGCATCGTCCAGACGACCCGTGCGCGAAAGGCCTTCGCCCAGACGCACGATACGGCTGAAGGAATCGACCACGCGAAAACCATCGCGCGCAGGGCGTGCGATGAGCAGGCGGCAGTTGTTGGTCCCCAGATCGAGCGCCCCGAATAGAGGCGCATCTCGACCTGAATCCCCCGATCTACGGGGCCTCGGGGGCTGGGACCGTTCGTCGCGCCGTTTGGGCGCGCCAGAGGTCTCCGGCATGGGCCGACTTAGGTTGTGGGCGGTCCGAAGCGGCGCCCGTCCCGTATAACCTAGCCCCTAGGGGCAGATTAAGCCAACCCCTTGTCTAAGCATTATGACTGATGGTTGGAAAAACCGTGTTGTTACAGTTTGCCACAACAAATGACACACTGAGGCGCAACCCTTGGCAATGTTAGGCGTATCCGTCACATGACACAGCAACGGACAGCCCTATTCGGTCTCGGCCAACAGGTCAGACACCGTGACCATGCTTTCAACGGCATGGTTATGGATGTTGATGCGCGTTATGCCGGCCCTGCCGAAGAGACGGGTGATGTCTCTCCCGAGCAGCCATTCTACTCCGTTCTGATTGTCGAGGGCGAGAAGGCCATCATCGCCTATGCCGCCGAAGAGGCATTGGTCTCATCCGAAAGCGCCGAACCTTTGACCCGCATCGAAGAGAGCCGCTGGTTCAACGTCGATGATTCCGGCCGTCATGCCCCGCGCAAGCACACCCTGCAATAGGGATCAGACCCTGAAGCGGTCCCACGGGCCGGTGATGGCAATCGTGGCTCCTGGCGAATAGAGGTTCACGAACATCGTCTGGCCGTCTGGCGAGAAGCAGCAGCCTGCCCATTCATTGCTGCTGTCGTCGGCATCATGGGGCTCGGCATTGCGTGCGATCGTATAGATGCGGCCATCGGGCATAACGCCCTTGATGTGGTTGGTGCCGACCTTGCGATCCTCGCAGCCGATGACGTGGCCATTGGGTGCGATGGTGATGTTGTCGACATAGTCCAGAACCGCAGCGTCGGTGGATTCCACGAACAGTTCGATCTGGCCCGGTTGGCGGGTCTCGGTTTCCTGTCCTTCATTGGGCGAGGGGACATAGCGCATGATCTGGCCATGCTGGCCCACGCCACCGCTGGTGCAGGTGAAATAGAGATGGTCGTCGGCCCAGTGGATACCCTCGCCGCGCGCGAACAGGGCGGCCCCCTTGGCATGGCCACGGCGGTTCAGGTCGCCATTGGGGCTTTCGACGTCGTCCATGTCGATCCACTGGACTGCCAGCTTGTCTCCCTTCTTCCAGAAGACGCTTTCCCAGTTGCGGGTATCGGCAGAGGGCTGCCCCACGATAGCCAGAGCCTGAAGCCGGCCACCCTTGTCCAGATGGCGCGGATCGACGGGCAGATAGCGATAGAACAGGCTGTCGCGCACATCTTCGGTCAGATAGACGACACCGGTGCGCGGATCGATACAGGCGGCTTCGTGCTTGAAGCGACCCATCGCCTTGATAGGCTTTGGCTCGACGCGTCCGGTGGCATTGGCGGGCACTTCGAACACCCAGCCGTGCTCTTGGGGCAGACCGTCCTTTAGCCCTGCGATGCTTTCCTCACAGGTCAGCCATGATCCCCACGGCGTCTTGCCACCCGCACAGTTGGTGGCGGTACCGGCAAGCGACAGGTGGCTGCGCTCGATCCGCTTGGTCTTGAGATTATAGACCAGCGTCGTCGTGCCGCCGCCGAGCGGGTAAACACCGCCTTCAGGATCTGGATAGACGCCATAGACGCTGTCGCGCTCGATACCGTCGGCCAGACGGTGCGCGGCTCCCCATGCGGACAGGTTGAACTCGTCCGGATCAACCTCGTGGTTGCGAACAAGGATCACGCGGTCCTCGTCCAGAGCGAAGCAGCCCATGCCGTCGAACTTGTCAGGCGTCATCAGGCCGTCGCTCATGGTCTCTCCGACCTGCGAAATCACGCGGTAGCTAAAGCCTTCGGGCAGGTCGATCAGCTTGTAGGGATCGGCCACCATCGGGCCATAGCCAAAGACCTCGTTGCGCGATGTGCCATCAACAAAGCCCTGCGCAAGAGCATCGGCGCGCTTGGCGTATCCGGACAGGGCAAGGGCGGTGGCGGAGGCCATGAAGGCGCGGCGTGACTGTTTCATAGGGCGGTCCATGCAGTGCTCAGATTACGCAGGTATGACGGTGGTTTGAACGGTGTGTGAAACGGGCCGCTTCCTGGGCGTGACACCCAACAAGGCTCCGAAAACCCCGATGCGCTTGGCGATTTCATAGGCCAACAACGATCCCCCAACCGTAAGACCCACGACAATGCCCATTTCGGCGAACAACGGAAGTTTCAATTTCTCAACATTAGCGGCCACGACGACAATCAGTGTCTGGTGGATAATGTAGAAGGTGAAAATCCCGCCACCGAGGTACTTCATCAGCGGTGATGTGCGGTGGATGTGGTGCGCGGCATAGCCAAGGATGGCGACGATGAAGGCCCACTGGTCCACTGCATAGACGAACCGCATGGTGTTGCGCAGCAGCTCGCCCGGATCGCGGCCATCACTGCCCATGGCCATATAGGTGGCAAAGCTTGCATAGCTGACGAGGGCAAGCACGAGCGCCAGATGCCTGTATCGCACCATCTGCTCGGTCACACGCGGCGCGGCGACCAGCAGGAAGCCGAACCCATAGGCCGCAAAGCTGAGCGCGTGGGTATAGAGGTCCTGCACCAGATCGTGCGTCACAGGAAAGCGCGGGAACAGGCCGATACGGATCAGGGCCAGGAAGGCGATGGGCCAGATAAACAGGCCGGCACCCTTGAGTACGCGCTCCAGTCCCTTGGCCCAGATGTCCGTGCGGTGCTTGGCCATTCCGGCCACCAGCGCGGCGATCAGCCCATAGAACAGCACATAGGCCACGAACCACAGGTGGTTCCACGTCGGGGTGATGATACAGCCCTCCGGCTTGCACCATTCACCCTTGGAGGTGACGTAGCGGACCCAGAAATCGGCGGTGAAGACATTGTGATAGATGTCGGGGGCCAAGCCGTTGTCGCGTACCATCTGCACGACTTCGAAATAGGTCTGGGGCGGAACGATCACCAGCATGCCGAACAGCAGCGGCAGGCCAAGCCGTAACAGGCGCGATCCGGCCAGACGCTCTTCGGCTCCAGCGCCCTGCTTGCGATAGTTTTCCAGCAGCAGGCGCGTCGCCGCACCCGAAACCAGAAACAGCAGCGTCAGTCGCCACGGGCTGGTCAGCCGCATGACAGGCTCCAGCCATTCCTGCGGGCGGGCGCTGTTCACGTGCCAGTCCCACGGCACATAGAACATGCCGACGTGATAAAGGATGAGCAGGGCAAAGGCCCCGATGCGGATAGCATCCAGATCGTGCCGACGCCCGACGGGGATGCTGTTTGCGGTGTGTGCTTGGGTCATGCCCTCATTGGCCCTAGAGTGGCTTTTCGGGCCAAGGCTGTGGGGACAGCCGCCAATGCCGAGGGGACGAAACCGGGATGGCTGTGACGAACGGCAAGGCATCTGTGACGAACGGCGCGGACCGCGCGGACCTTTGGCGCGGTGGCGCGATTGTTGTCCTTGGCGCGGCGCTGGTTGTGGTGGTCAACACCCTGACGACATGGTGGGACACGCCCGATGCAGCGCGGTGGGAGCCGATGGTCTGGGAGGTGTCGAGCCTGATCGGACTGGTCGCGGCGATCTGGATCCCGTGGCTGGCGGCGGCCAAGGCTCCGGCAGACGAGCTATTGGCGGCGGGCTGGAAGACCAAGGCGCATTTTGTGGCCGTGCATGTGGCGGCGCTGTTCGCCTATGCGCTGCTGCACGTCGGGATATTCGTGCTGATCCGGCATCTGGCCTATGGGCTGATGGGGCAGGACTATGATTTTGACGGAGGATTCTGGTTCGAATTCCGCAAGGACCTGCTGTCCTACATGCTGTTCCTGTCGGTGTTTTGGGCCGTCACCCATGTGCGCCAGAACGCCAAGGACGAGGTGAGGCCTGTCAGCTTCGACATTCGCGACGGCGCGCGCATCATCCGTGTGCCGCTAGGGGATATTCTGGCTGTTACGGCGGCGGGGAACTATGTCGAGTTCGTGCTGGCCGATGGGCGCAAACCCTTGATGCGGGCGACCATGGCGGCTGTCGAGGCCCGGCTGGCTCCGGTCGGGTTTGTTCGCACGCACCGCTCGTGGCTGGTCAATCCCGAACGTATGACGGCACTGGAACCGGCGGGCTCAGGGGATTGGACCGTCACGCTGGGTAGCATTCAGGCCCCCGTTTCGCGTCGATACGCAGATGCGGTGGTGCGCCTTCAGGCCTAGCGCTGGAAGGGGTAGAAGTCGCTGCCCAGATGCAGGATCGCGGTCAGCTCGTCCAATGCGCTGCGCGTTTCTGCCAGCAGGGCCGGATCGGCCAGATCCGCGGGGCGTAACTCCTCGCGATACCAGCGCAGCGCCCAGACCGTCAGGCGGGCGTGAAGTTCGTCCGTCATACGCATGGCAGGGTTGGTCGCGGCCAGTTCCTCCTCCGTTAAAACCACACGGAGACGCAGGCAGGCAGGCCCGCCGCCATTGGCCATGGACTGGCGCACATCCACATATTCGACGCGGCCAATAGGACCGTTTGAGGCCGCCAGTTGTTCGGCAACCGCATGGCTGCGCGGGTTGTCGCGCGTCTCGGTCGGGCAGATCAGCGTCAGGCGGTCCTGATCTGGAAGCTTCACCAGCATGGAGTTGAAAAGATAGCTGCTGATGGCGTCGGCCAGAGGCAGGTCTGCGGCGGAGACCTCGATGAACTTTGGCTCGAAGCCCTTGGCGGCGGCGCGGATGGCGGCCTTGGTGGCGGCGGTGTCCTCGAACGTCAGTTCATGAAAGAACAGGGTGTCGAGTGCGCCGACGCAGACCACATCATTATGGAAGGTACCGCCCGCGATGGCCTCACGCCCCTGACGGGCTAGAACAACACCTGATGCCGTGTGGCGACGCATGATGGCCTCGCAAGCTTCGCGCGTCTGGCGGGCGGGGAAGGGGCCATCCCACGCCTCGAAC
>JAEZHG010000171.1 GCA_023436945.1 Pseudomonadota bacterium
GCCCGGTTTCTCAGTCGGGGGGCGTGTTGACCGGGCCGCCGGAACCGTGCGGGGTTGGGGGTGGGGGAAACCCGGCCGGTTCAGCAAGTAAATGAATCCGCCAGTTTTCGGTTCCGGAGTGCTGATAAGAAAAAATTCAGGGTTTTCTATTTGTCGGCTTGGACGTTCGATTAAGCCCCCTCAGCTTAGGGTTGCGACTTTGGCAAAGGTAGAGCAGTGAGGGGAAGTGAAGACGACCCTTATCATTGATTGCGACCCCGGGGTGGATGACGCCACGGGACTTCTGATGGCCTTTGCCGCGCCCGAACTGGAGCTGCTCGGCATCACCACCGTAGGCGGCAATGTGCCGGCCAGCCGAACTGCACGGAACGCCTGTATCCTGCGCCAGATCGCAGGGCGCGAGGATGTGCCTGTGTTCGCGGGCGCAGACCGCCCGCTGGTGCGCGAACCTGCCGGCGCCGGAGAGTTCCACGGCGAGGAAGGCCTTGGCGATATGCAGCCCTTTGCGACCGACAAGGGCGTAGAGGACGAGCACGCCGTAGATGCGCTGGTGCGTCTGGTGATGTCGCGTCCGCAAAATTCCGTGACCCTGATCACCATGGGGCCGATGACCAATCTGGCGCTGGCGCTGCGCAAAGAGCCGAAGCTGGCCACCCATCTGAAACAGGTTGTCGCCATGGGCGGTGCCCGCACCGAAGGCGGCAACATCACGGCCAGCGCCGAGTTCAACATCTGGGCCGACCCCGATGCCGCCGATGAAGTAATGCAAAGCGGGGTGCCGGTGGTGATGATCGGTCTGGACGCGACCCACATGGTCCGCGCCACCGAAGAGCGTATCCGCACCATCGAGGCCATCGGCAATGCCTCGTCCGACACGGTCGGCTCCATGCTGCGCTTCTCGCAGCGGGTCGAGCGCGAGATTGTCGGCTGGGATGCCGCGCCGCTGCATGATCCCTGCACTGTGGCCTATGTGATGGCACCGGAACTGTTCCGACTGCGCCCCGCAGACATCCGCATCGAGGCGGCCAGCGATCTGACGCGCGGCCACACGGCGGTGGAGATGCGCGGCAATCTGCTGGAATCGCCGCACCTCTGGGCGGTCAAGGCAGATGCGCAGGGCGTCTATGATCTGATTGGCGAAACCCTCGGCGGCGCAAAGACCGTGCAGGAGCTTAAGGCATGAGAATTACCGTCGTAGGTTCGATCAACCTCGATTACGTGGCCACCGCCAAGACCCTGCCGCGTGCGGGCGAGACGGTGACGGGCGCAACCCTGGCCCGCCATCCGGGCGGCAAGGGTGCCAATCAGGCACTCGCTGCCCGCAAGCTGGGTGCCGAGGTCTGCATGATCGGTCGCGTAGGCGATGACGAAATGGCGCTGCCTGCCACGGCCATGCTCGATGCCATGGGCGTCGAGATGTCGGGCGTGGTGACCGATGCCGATGCCCCGACGGGCGTGGCGCTGATTACGGTCGATGCCGAGGGCGAGAACCAGATCACGGTGGCGGCGGGTGCCAACCACAATGTCACGCCCGAACAGCTTCCGGCCCGTATCGAGACCCCGCTGATCGTTCAGCTTGAACTGCCGATCGAGACGGTCGAGGCGGCTGTGGGCCGTGCGACGGACTTTGTCTGTGTGAACCTTGCGCCTGCGGCTCCGGTGTCGGAGGCCATGCTGCGCCGTGCCGATCTGATCGTGGTCAACGAGACCGAGGCGGCCTTCTATGGCGATGCCCTGCACCACGGTGGTGGTCGCGTGGTCGTGACCAAGGGTGCGCGCGGTGCCGCCATGTACCAGCGCGGCGTCGAGATGGCCTGGTCGCATCCGCCCAAGGTCAATGCGATCGATGCCGTCGGCGCGGGCGATGCCTTTGTGGGCGCAATCACCGTGGCGCTGCTGGAAGGTATGGAACCGCAAGAAGCCCTGACCTTCGCCTGCTGTGCAGGGGCGGTCGCGGCCACCCGTGCGGGCGCTCAATCCTCGCTGGCTGATCGCGACGAGGTCGAAGAGATGCGCGACCGTCTGGGCTAAGGCCCAGAGTTAAAGATGGATGATCTGGCGCACGGCCATACCGTCCGCCAAGGCATCAAAAGCCCCGTTGATCTGGTCCAGCGTCAGTGTCCCTGACAGCAGCCGGTCAACGGGCAGCCTTCCGGCTTTGAACAGGCCGATGAAGCGGGGAATGTCCCGACTGGGCACGCAGGTGCCGATATAGGCACCCTTCAAGGTGCGCTCTTCCGCAACCAGACTGACAATATTGACCGGAAGCACGGCATCGGGAGGCGGAAGGCCAGCGGTGACGGTGGTGCCGCCGCGCCGCGTCATCTTCCATGCTGCCTCCAAGGCTCGGGCAGAACCTGCCATCTCGAACGCAAAGTCTGCCCCGCCGTTTGTCAGGGCGCGCACCTGTTCGACAGCATCGGGGTCTGATGCATTGACCGTGTGTACGGCACCGAAACTTGCGGCCAGGGCCAGTTTGTCGGGGTTCAGGTCCACAGCGACAATCGGGCTGGCCCCTGCGGCCAAGGCTCCCAGAACCGCAGCAAGCCCCACGCCGCCAAGGCCGATTACGACTGCGGACTGTCCGGCTTTCAATTCGGCGCTGTTCACCACAGCCCCCACACCCGTCAGCACGGCACAGCCGAACAGGGCGGCGTGTTCGAATGACAGGTCCTTGTCGATCTTGACCAGAGAGCGGCGCGACACCACGGCATGGGTCGCAAAGGCCGAACAGCCGAGGTGGTGGTTCAGCTGCGGCTCATCCTCGCAGATAAAGGCTCTGCGTCCGGTCAATAGCACGCCCTCGCCATTGGCCTTGGCACCCGGTTCGCACAGGGCTGGGCGGCCCTCGGCGCAGGGGGCGCAATGCCCGCAGGACGGCATGAAGACCATCACCACATGGTCTCCCACCTCAAGGTCGGTCACATCGGGGCCGAGCGCCTCGACGATACCGGCAGCCTCGTGGCCCAGAGCCATGGGCATGGGGCGCGGGCGGTCGCCATTGATGACAGACAGGTCCGAATGGCAAAGGCCCGCGGCCTTGATACGCACGAGAACCTCGCCCGCCTTGGGTGCATCAAGCTGAACCTCTGTGATCTTCAGCGGCTGGCTGTCCGCATAGGGGCTGGTGTGGCCCATCTTTTCCAGAACAGCAGCACGCGCGATCACAGTCATAGACATTTCCCCTTCAAGCGTGACGGATCAGGCTTGTCATTGGTGACGCCTTCCACCAATGGGTTTCAGGTCATCAGCAAGAGAACGGCGTCATGTCTGAAAAGTCGAGAGGCCAACGTAGCGATTATCGCCGTTTTGTGCAGATCAGCACCCGCTGGGCTGACAATGATATCTATGGCCACATCAATAATGCGGCCTATTACGGCTATATCGATACGGCGGTGAACCAGCTTCTGATCGAAGCGGGGCTACTCGATCCGGAGACGTCGCAGGAAATTTTTTTAGTCGTAGAATCCGGCTGCCGATACCATGCGGCGGCGCACTATCCAGACACCATCCATGCGGGCGTTCGGGTGGGCCATCTGGGCCGATCCAGTGTTCGCTACGAGGTGGGCCTGTTCCGTAATGGCGAGGAAGAGGCGGCGGCCGAGGGCCACTTTGTCCATGTGATGGTGGGGCGGGACGACCGGCGCCCCGCCGCCATCGAAGGTGATCTCAGGCACTTCATAGAAGCCCTGAAAGCCTGAAAAGCCTGAGGTTCAGGCTTAGTCGCGGCGCGAAAGCGCCATGATGCCCACAGCGGTGAGCGCACCCAGTGCAAAGGCGGCAACCACCGATCCCGTGGCGGCTGCGGTCGAGACGGTGACCGGACGACGGGCATAACGTTCGACGATCTGCGTGGCGTTCGGATCGCTCAGGCCCTCGTCATAGGCCTCGTCCAGATAGGTGTCGTCTACGGCGACCATGATCTTCCTCCAAACATTCCAAACTCAAATTCGTGGCACTAACCAGTGGTTCCCTGTGGTGACAGAGAAAGCCCCATCCGGTAAAGGGCGCCCCTTAGCATATTCGACATTTGGCGAGCGACACCATGGCCGGCCACTCAAAATTCAAAAATATCATGCACCGCAAGGGGCGCGCCGACAAACTGCGCGCCAAGCTTTTCTCGCGTCTGTCGCGTGAAATCACGGTTGCTGCAAAGTCGGGCATGCCTGACCCATCGATGAACCCGCGTCTGCGCCTGGCGGTGAACAACGCCAAGGCCGAGTCGATGCCGAAAGAAAACATCGAACGCGCCATCAAGAAGGCATCGGGTGGCGAAGTCGATGCGATGGAAGAAATCCGCTACGAAGGCCGTGGCCCGGGTGGCGTCCAGATCGTCGTTGACGTTCTGACCGACAACCGCAACCGCGCCGCCTCGAACGTTCGCACCGCCTTCTCCAAGAACGGTGGCGCACTGGGTGAAGCCGGTTCGGTTACCTTCATGTGGGACCGCGTGGGCAAGATCCACTACCCCGCAGAAGCCGGTTCGGAAGATGCCGTGATGGAAGCCGCCATTGAAGCGGGTGCCATGGACGTTGACAGCGATCTGGTGAAGCCGGATATCTATGAAGACGCTCCGGGTCACACCATCTGGACTGCCTTCGAGGACCTGAACGATGTGGCCGAGGCCATGTCCAAGGTTCTGGGCGATCCGAAGTCGACGGCTATTGTCTGGAAGCCACAGTCCGAGGTTGAACTGTCCGGTGAGCAGGTCGGCACGCTGTTTAAGCTGCTGGATGCTCTGGACGCCGAGGACGATGTCCAGCAAGTGTACTCCAACGAGAACATCTCGGACGAAGACGCGGCGAAATACGCGGGCTAAGTCCGAGTTGGGGCTGGGAAAAGGGCGGCGCCGTAGTTGGCGACGCCCTTTTTCTTTGTCTGATGCCCTTCGGTGGCCGCTTAGCCGCAGACATTCCAGTCGGGGTCTTCGGCGCGCAGGCTTTCCAGTGTGGCCCGATTTCCATCCAGCGCCGCCGTGGCCAGATGCGAGGACACCGCGCTACCCGACGGCCCGACGCGGGTGTAGATCTGAAGATCGAATGGGTCGCCGTGCGCGGGCGTGACGCGCCACATACGTCCCGTCTCGTCCAAAGCCCCGCTGTTACAGGCCACCAGATCAAGCTTGGCTCCGTCCAGCAGCATGGCGTAGCCGACATCGACCGGAACCTTGCCTGCCTCTCCGGTCCAGCTCATCGACAGATATTGGCGATTGTTTCTCTGGGTAACCAGAGCGGCGAAATCTCCCAGCTTTCCGCTGGCAATCGTTGAGCCACCGGCCAGTTCGTCGGTCCAGTTGATCTGGGGCAGGCGTGTGCGGATGTCATTCAGAGAAACCGCCTTGGCCGCGCCGTTTGGACCGAAAGCCGAGATAATGGCCGCCGCCGCGCCCTGTGCGCGTACACCCTTGTCATAGGCTTCGTTGCAGTTCTCGTCAGTACCGACCTCGCCCTCGGCACCGGGGAGGTTGCCTTGCTTGCACAGGGCGATGAGTTCGGCCCTCAGCTTTGATCGACGCTCGGCCAAGGCGGCCTGTTCGGTTTCAGCAGCTTTTTCAGGGAGGGTTGCTGTGACATCGGCAGGGGTATCCGCGCCGGCTTCGGGCGAGCAACCCATGATGGCCAGTGCAAGGGGTAGGCACGGGCCGGACATACGCAGCATAGTCATGGGGGAGCCTCGAAAACGTCAACAACAGTGTCGTGACTACAGAAGTTGGAAAACTCTGTTACGTCAATGCAAGGATTGGCTGTCTTGCGGAGGGTAAGATGCTGCCATTGCACGAACTGGTGTGGCCCCTTTTGGGAGCCATTGTTTCAGGCGGTCTGATCGGGGTTGAGCGCGAATGGCGCGGACGTCCGGCGGGTTTTCGCACGCATATACTGGTCAGTATGTCCTCATGCCTGCTGATGCTGGCGGCATTGCACCAGACGCACTGGGCGTTTGATGCCATCCCCAAGGACAACATCATGACCGACCCCACGCGCATGGCGCACGGGGTGCTGACGGGGATCGGTTTCCTGTGTGCAGGGGTGATCTTCCGGCAGGGGCTGTCGGTGCATGGGCTGACGACGGCGGCGTCGCTGTGGATGACGGCAGCGCTGGGCCTGATGTATGGGGCCGGTCTGGTCGAGATGGCGGCGCTGGGAACGGCGGTGACCATTGTGGTTCTGGTGGTGCTGAAGCTGGTGATCCGTCGGCTGCCCGCCTGGTATGGTGCCGAGGTCGAGGTCAGTTGGCCGCGTGAGGATCGCAATGCCGCAGAGGCTATTGGCGCGGTCATCAAGGCCTGTGACAGCCATGCGATAGCCAGCCGTCTGACCAGTCAGAACGCCCTGTGCGCCTGTAACTGGCGGGTGAAGTTCAAGAACAAACAGGCGCTGACGATGCTGTCGACGCAGCTGGCGCAGATGCCTCAGGTCAGTGGCTATTGTATCGAAGCCCACGACGACTGAGGCTTTAGAAACAGAAGGCAACCGCCTGTTCCAGCCAAAGCACCACACCGTGCCTTTGCCACAAGGCAACCCCGCCCAGAGCCAGCACAAGCCCTGCGCCCGCCATAAGGGCAGGGATCAAACGCTCGGGTTTTTGGTCCTGTTCGGTCATGCGGCTTGGGGCACGGTCTCTGGTGGGGTCTGGCGGATGGGCAGATTGGCAAGGGCGGCCACGAAGGCCAGTCCAATGCTGATATACCACACCAGATTATAGGACCCCGTTGCGTCAAACAGCAGGCCGCCCAGCCATGCGCCTAGGAAAGCCCCGATCTGGTGGCCGAAGAAGACGATGCCGGTCAGGGCCGACAGGTTCCTCAAGCCGTAAATCTGCGCCACCAGACCGTTGGTCAGAGGCACCGTCCCCAGCCACAGGAAGCCGAAGGTCGAGGCAAAGGCCAGCGCGCTGAACGGCGACAGCGGCGTCAGCAGGAAGACGATGATCGTCACACCACGCAGGGCATAGAGCACAGCCAGCAGGTGCTTCTTGGAATATTTGCCGCCCCACATGCCCCACAGCCACGAGCCGAGTATGTTGAACAGCCCGATCAGCGCAAGGCCCGTCGCGCCGATGCTGGGCGATAGACCCTGATCGGTGATGTAGGCGGGGAAGTGGATACCCACGAAGGCGACGTGGAAGCCGCAGACGAAATAGCCGCTGAACAGCAGCCACCAGCTCTTGTCACCAAAGGCCTGTTTCAGCGCCAGATTGAGCGGCAGGCCTTCCGGCCTTGCCGCTACAGCCGCGCCGCGCTTGCCCATAAGGCCGAACGCCAGTGGCACGATCAGCAGAAGCATGACGGCCAGCAGATGCAGGCTGTTGCGCCAGCCATAGGCGTCGATCAGCCCCTGCGCCAGCGGCACAACGAAGAACTGGCCCAGCGACCCGCCTGCCGTGATGATGCCAAAGGCGAGGGTGCGTTTGTGCGCAGGAACGATCTTGCCCACCACGCCCATGGTGACCACGAACGTCACGCCCGACATGGCCATGCCGACCAGTGCGCCGAACCCCAGACCCATGCCCAGCGCGCCCGACGCCATGCCGCTGATGGCCATGCCGGCGGCATAGACCAGCGTGCCTATAATCAGCACGCGGCCCGCGCCGTGTTTATCAGCATAGGCCCCGACAAAGGGCTGCACCGCGCCAAACAACAGGTTCTGTAATGCGAGGATAAAGCCGAAGGTCTGGCGGCTGACACCCAGATCCATGGTCATGGGCGTGAGATACAGGCCGAACGACTGGCGCACCCCCATGGCCAGGGTCACGATGGCCGCGCTGGCCGCGATCATGATCCATGCGCGGCGTGAAAGATGGACGGCGGGGAGGGAGGACATGGCCAAGTTTCACGCACAGGACAAAGGGTTACTTGGCCCGTGTCAGATCACAGTCGGGCCTCGCTCGCAATCTCGCGTTCGGTCTATCGGCGGGGAAAAGGGGTTTCTGGTCATTGTCTGCTAACCCTCTTTGGGGCATGACAAGAACAGATGACGAACGAAACCATCAGAATCGTCGGGATCGACCCCGGCCTACGCAAGACCGGCTGGGGTGTAATCGCAGCCGAGGGCTCGCGCCTGCGCTGGATTGCGCACGGGGTCATTGCGCCAGACGATACCCTGCCGTTCTCGGAGCGCCTGCTTGCGCTGATGAACGGTATCCACGCCGTCTGCCACGACTATCAGGTCGACGAGGCGGCGGTCGAAGAAGTGTTCGTCAACGTAAACCCGGCCTCGACCCTGAAACTGGGACAGGCACGCGGCGCGGTTATTCTGGGCGCGGCCACATATGGTCTGCCGGTGGGGGAATACCCTGCCAACCTGATCAAAAAGGTCGTGGTGGGCGCAGGCCACGCCGACAAGTCGCAGATCGCCTATATGGTGGCGCGCCTGTTGCCGACCTCCAAAGGGGCCAAGGCCGACGCCGCCGATGCTCTGGCCGTCGCCATTACCCATGCACAGCTTCGCAAGCGTGCGCTGCTTGAATCTCTTGTTAAAGGTGCTGCGTGATCGGTCGTCTCAAAGGTATCGTTGCCGAGGTCGAACTGGACCACTGCATCATCGACTGCGGTGGTGTGGGCTATGTGGCGACCTGCGGCTCGCGCACCCTGTCGCGACTGGCCCCCAATGCCGAGGCGACCGTCTATATCCATTCCCAATGGTCCGAGGACCAAGGCCCGCGTTTGTACGGCTTCTTCAGCCGTGACGAGCGCAAGGCATTCACAACCCTTCTGGCCATTCAGGGTGTAGGCCCCAAGGCAGCGTTGGCGGTGCTGGATGTGCTGCCGCCGTCCGAACTGGCCAATGCCGTGGCGCGTGAGGACAAGGCCGCCGTGGCCCGCGCCAATGGCGTTGGACCGAAACTGGCGCTTCGTATCGTGACCGAGTTGAAGGGCAAGCCGCTGGGCGACACGACCTTCACCCCGACTGCTGCTGGTGTGCATTCCGAAATCGCCGCCGCCCCTGTGCCGTCGATCACCGGCGAGGCCGTGGCCGCGCTTCTGGGTCTGGGCATTGCCGAGGTCAACGCCCGCCGCGCCGTCGAGGTCGCGCTGGAAGCCAAGGGCGAGGAGGCGGGCCTGTCCGCCATCATCCGCGCCGCGCTTCAGGAACTGGGTAAATGAGCGACCGGATCGTGAGCGGCGAGGCCATGGCGGGAGAGGCGTTCGACCGCGCCCTTCGTCCACAGACCCTGTCGGAGTTCGTCGGCCAGCCCAAGGCCAAGGACAATCTGTCGATCTTCATCGAGGCGGCGAAAAAGCGCCAAGAGGCAATGGACCACGTCCTGCTGTTTGGCCCTCCGGGGCTGGGCAAGACCACGCTGGCGCAGATCGTGGCGCGTGAACTGGGCGTGGGTTTCCGCGCCACCTCCGGCCCCATTCTGGGCAAGCCGGGCGACCTTGCGGCCATCCTGACCAATCTCGAACCGCGCGATGTGCTGTTCATCGACGAAATCCACCGCATGTCGCCTCAGGTCGAAGAAGTCCTCTATCCGGCGATGGAAGACCATGTGCTGGACCTGATCATCGGCGAGGGGCCATCGGCTCGCTCGGTGCGCATCGATCTGGCCCCGTTCACGCTGGTAGGGGCGACGACCCGTGCGGGCTTGCTCGCCACGCCGCTTCGTGACCGTTTCGGCATTCCGCTACGTCTTGAGTTCTATACGCCTGAAGAACTGACCATGGTGGTGCGTGGCACCGCCCGCAAAATGGGCGCGGAAATCGACGCCGAAGGTGCTTACGAGATCGCCGCCCGCTCGCGTGGCACCCCGCGCATTGCAGGGCGTCTACTTCGCCGCGTGCGCGACTTTGCTGATGCGGCGGGCGCTCCCATCATCAACCGACTGGTCGCCGCCCAATCGCTGGCCCGTCTGGAAGTCGACGAAGCGGGACTGGACAGCAATGACCGCCGCTTCCTCAAGGCCCTGATCGAAAACTATGGCGGTGGCCCCGTCGGCATGGACACCCTCGCCGCCGCCATCGCCGAAGCCCGCGACGCCGTCGAGGACGTGATCGAACCCTACCTGCTGCAACAAGGCTTCATCATGCGCACCCCGCGCGGCCGCATGGCCTGCGCCCGCGCCTATGAACATCTGGGCCTGAGCGCGCCGCCGCCTCCGCCGAGCGCTACGCCGGATATGTTTGGGAAATAAGTTTTGAGCCGAACGGTATCAGAGGTTCAAAAAAGAGTCGAAGATACTCCAGCGCATACTAAACCTGCTGCTTGTGAGATTATCGCCAAGCCAGCAAAAAATACTGCCGCTATAGTCACTTTAGAGCCTTGTTCCCATATGGCGGAAGGCCACTCTGACTGACCACCAGTATTGTCTTCAAATAAGCAGTTCGCGCTACGTAGTTCTGCGCCGTGCATGATATCTTGACCTATATAGCCAATGTAGAGTGCTATTGTTGTTAGGACTATTGATCCGATAAGGCCCGCAAAACCCCATCCTAAAAGTTGCATGTCAAACAGTGACGTTCTCTCAGGATCCAGCACTGCAATGAGGCCGACAATCGCGCCTCCTGAAATAAGATACATCGATTTGAACCATAATATCGATAGGTCAGTAACAGCTTGGATGCGGGTTCGAGCGTCCTGATAATATTGGCTCATTTTCTCAACATGGAATCGAGATTGAATATCTAGCAATTCTATATCGAAGTTTTCTTTGGTCATTGATCTTCCCCCTAGTGACCGTTTGGTTCCAAACGTCTGTGGCCTTTGCGTTCGTTTTTGATGATAAAATGTTTCCCGAGTTTTACTGCCTATCGATATTGTCGTGCTTCTTAGATGTTAAATCGATTGGGGGTAGCCGCCTTGCGCACTGAGATTTTAGAAGCCAAACCATAAAAATGAGCGACACCCCCACCGCTGGCCGTTTTGAGGCTAAGGATCACTTGCTGCCTGTCCGCGTCTATTACGAGGACACCGATTTTACGGGCGTGGTCTATCACGCCAACTATGTGCGCTATTTCGAGCGGGGGCGTTCGGACTTTCTGCGGGCGGCGGGTATTGGCCATACCGATTTGCTGGAAAGCGATGATCCGCTGGCCTTTGTGGTCAGCGAGCTGAACATCAAATATGTGCGCCCCGCCAAGATCGATGACGCCCTGATTGTTCGCACCCGCTACGAGGTGGTGAAGGGCGTGCGGATGCTGATCAAACAGACCATCGAACGCGATGGCGATGTGATTTGCCGCGCCGATGTGGTGGCGGCCTGCATCCATATGGACGGGCGTCCGCGCCGTCCGTCGAAGCTGTTGATGCAGAAGGTGGAACCTTGGCTGTCGGGTCCGTCGCAAGGCTGATCGACAGCGTAAACAGGGTGATAACGATTATGTCAGACAAAGAGGCGTGACGGCAGGCTAAACCCTCGCTAGATCGCGGCTTTCTGCCATGAATTCGCCACGTCCGAGGTTTTTCAAGGACAGGCAAAAAAGACCCGGACCAAGGATCTCTGTATGACGCCTCCCGCCGACGCTTCCCTGTTGAATCC
>JAEZHG010000178.1 GCA_023436945.1 Pseudomonadota bacterium
GCACAATACTGGCCGACGATGATGCCCCGCGCGGTGCCTCCACCAATCGCACTCCCGTCGGCGATTTCACCTTCAAGGCTCAAGCCGTGGTTCTGGCCACTGGCGGCATCGGCGGCAACCACGAGCTGGTTCGCAAATACTGGCCCGAAAGACTGGGCCAACCACCGGCACAGATGATTACCGGCGTTCCGGCCTATGTGGATGGCCGTATGCTGGACATTGCCGAACAGGCCGGAGCCCGCCTCGTGAACAGCGACCGCATGTGGCACTACGTGGAGGGCGTGAAGAACTGGGATCCGATCTGGCCCCAGCACGCGATCCGTATCCTGCCGGGCCCTTCGCCCCTGTGGGTGGACGCACTGGGACGCCGACTGCCCTTCCCTTGCCTGCCCGGTTACGACACGATCGCAACGCTCAAATATCTGCGCACCACGCCCGATATTGCCGCCCATGACCACAGCTGGTTCATCGTGACGCGTACCATGCTGTCCAAGGAGTTCGCCCTATCCGGTTCCGAACAGAACCGCGACATTACCGACCGCAAGCGCCTGTCGGTCTTCAAGTCGCGCCTCTCCTCGGAACCGCCCGCAGAGGTCGAGGCCTTCCGTCAGCACGGCGAGGACTTTGTCACCGCCGATACGCTGGAAGAACTGGTCGCCAAGATGAACAAGCTGACCGACAGTCCGCTTCTGGATGAAGCCCATATCCGCAAACAGATTGAAGATCGCGACGCTCAGGTCGCCAACCCCTATGCCAAAGATGTTCAGCTACAAGGCATCCACAACAGCCGCCGCTACATCGGCGACAGACTGGCCCGCACGACCAAGCCGCACCGGATGCTTGATCCGGCACACGGCCCGCTGATCGGGGTGAAGCTTCACACCCTGACGCGCAAGTCGCTGGGCGGCTTGCAGACCGATCTTTCTTCGCGCGTTCTGACGCCCAACGGCCACCCGCTAGAGGGCCTATACGCAGCCGGCGAGGCCAGCGGCTTCGGCGGTGGCGGCGTGCATGGATATAATGCGCTTGAAGGCACCTTCCTCGGCGGATGCATTTTCTCGGGACTAACCGCCGGTCGCGCCTTGTCGAGCAGCCTGTAACAACAGAAGAATCGCTGTTAGCTAAAACAAACAACATCGCCTGACGGACTGCGGGGAGGCAGACGCCATGGACTCATCGATTGTACTGTTGGGGCTGCCCATCGCCCTGGGCATCATCATGTTCGGTCTTGGGCTGGACCTGACCCCGCAGGATTTTGTTCGCATCGGCAAACGCCCCAAGGCTGCGGTTGTGGCCCTCGCCTGCCAGCTTCTGTTGCTGCCGCTGGTCTGCTTCGGTCTGTGTATCGCCTTTGGCCTGCCGCCATTGATGGCGGTCGGCATGATGCTGCTGGCCGCCTCTCCCGGTGGCACCACTGCCAATCTGTTCAGCCATCTGTTCAGAGGCGATGTCGCCCTGAACATCAGCCTGACCGCCATCAACTCCGTGATCGCGGTCGTCACCCTGCCCATCATCGTCAATCTGGCCGTCGCCTATTTCCAGCCCGGTGACATGCAGGTCGGGATGCAGTTCAAAAAGACGCTCGAAGTCTTCCTGATCGTGCTGGTGCCCGTCGCCATCGGCATGACCGTGCGCCGCTTCTATCCGGCCTTTGCCAAGCGGATGGACAAGCCGGTTCGCATCGGCTCCATCCTGATCCTGACACTGGTCATCCTCGGTTCGGCCATTTCGGGCCGCGAGGCCCTGCTCCAGCATCTGGGCAGCCTCGTCGGTATTGTCGTGCTGTTCTGTATCCTCAGCCTCAGCCTCGGCTTCCTCGTGCCGCGCCTGCTGAAGATCGAACGCCCGCAGGCCATCGCCTCTTCATTCGAGGTGGGTCTGCACAACGCCACCCTCGCCATCGTCATCGCCCAGTCGGTGTTACTCAGCCCTGAAATGAGCCTGCCGCCTGCAATCTATGGCGTGCTGATGTTCCCGCTGGCCGCCATCTTTGGCTGGTTCATTACCCGCAAGGGCAAAACGGCCTAAGCGCCCCAAGCCTGTCCATATAAAGAAAGGGCCGGAGCATTACGCTTCCGGCCCTTTTTCAATAGCTCATCCCACAAGGCCTATCAGGCCGCCTTGGGCGCATCCTTGCCGCCGCTATACTGGTTGCGGACAGCCTTGGGCACCTGCCGGTAAAGCACCGGATCAGCGATGCGGTAACGCGCACGCAGTTCTTCCAGAGGCATGGACAGAACAGACTGATAATCCAGCCCCGGCAACCACGCGGCTTTGCGTCCGTCCTTGAAGGCCCGCATGATACTGCGCGCCGCAGGATATCCGGTCTTGGCCCGCATGAACTGGACAGCCGCAGCCAACCCGATCAGACCAAAGCCCTTGCTGCGCGTCTGCGAATAGGAAAAAGCGACCAGACAGGCCTCGCCCAGAGCATCGGCCTCGTAACCGGTGATGACGTGCCACAGGTCGTGAATGTCACGCAGCCGACGCGCATACCATGCGTGGGGGTGCGCCACCTCGATCAGAGAGTCCTCGACTTTCTGGCTTTCACCCGCCAGCCCATAGGCCGAGAAATCCTGCTCTTCGATGAAGGCTAGATAGGCTCTCCCGAGGCTTCCATCAGGCAAAGCTTTCAGCATTTCACGATCTTGGAGCAAATCCGCCAGCTCGGGCCGCTCATAAGCGGCCACTCCGCCATGCGGGTGATCCAACAATTTATCGTAACCACGCTTGATTGATGACCCAGAAAGAGCGTTCATGATCTCGAACACCTGTCCGGTGTCATCCTTGTCCGCAATCAGGCGGCGCAAGGCTTTTAGTGCTCTCAGGAGTTCGATTTTTCTCGGTGGCATACCTGAAGCGGGGCGTTTTCCCGATCCTTGGATGTAAATTTCCGCAACGGAAACTTCAGCGGTAACAGCAGTCACTTGCAGTTCCTCCAACAGGGGCCTAAGACACACTATCTACAGGGGTGTCATTTACATCAATGTCAATTGATACGCAAGACCGTCCACGTCGCCGTCGCCGCTCACCCGAAGAAGCGCGCCGCGAAGCCATAACCGAGGCCCGCGCCCTGCTGCTCAGCGGCGGGCCGGATGCTGTCACCCTGTCTGCGGTCGCAGGACGCATCGGTGTCACCCACGCCAACCTGATCCACCACTTCGGATCGGCTGCCGGTCTGCAATCGGCCCTGATGGGATCGATGGTTCAGGATCTGGCCGAGGCTATTCAGGAAGCCGTCGTGCGATTGCGCACCGACGAAGGCGCTCCGCTTGAAGTCATCAACGCTGTGTTCGAGGCCTTTGTGGCGGGCGGCGCGGGTCGTCTGGCCGCATGGATCGCCCTTTCCGGCGATCTGGCGCACCTCGAACCGGTCCGCGAGGCGGTTCAGGGTCTGGTCAACGCCATCGAGGCCAAGATCGGCAACAACGAGCACCTTCCGCGCGAAGCCATCGGCAGCGCGGTCCTGTTCATAGCACTGACGGCCTTTGGTGAATCCCTCATCGGACCGCCGCTGCGCGATATGCTCGGTCAGGAACCGGATGCCAGCCGCAAAACAGTGGCCCAACTGCTTCCGGCGTTTCTTGCCAAAAACAGCGTACCTGCAGGTAGCTGACCCTCCGCGACGGCCCACAACGAATGTTCTGCAACTTCAAAGCCATTATGGCGATTAAGTGAACAGACACATCGGCGGTTCTTGATTAAACAGGGACAATAATCCGTTCTTTGCGCAAGCTACGGACGGATTAGCGTAATTTGGTCGCAGCTAAGCCTCTGGCGCTTGCGGCCATCGTCCCCTAGATGTGTTTGAAACCACATCGTCAGATTTTCTCAGGAGACCTGCCCGCGGATGCCCCAGGCCTTGCTGCTGCTTATTCCCTTTGCGACACCCTTTATCGCGGCTGTCGCTGCGGGATTTTTGCCTACAAAGGCACGGAATTCTGCGGCTGCACTGGCATGGACGGCATCATTAGCGGGGGTTATCGCGCTTATCGCGATGTACCCTGCCATATCGCGCGGCGAGACCCTGCGTCTGGCCTATGAATGGCTGCCTACTCTCGACATCGCCTTCAGGCTTCGCGTTGACGGCTATGCGTGGCTGTTTGCCCTGATCGTACAGGCCATCGGCGCACTGGTCGTGCTCTACGCCCGCTACTACATGTCGCCTGACGATCCCGTCCCCCGTTTCTTCAGCTTCCTGATGGCCTTTATGGGGGCCATGACGGGCGTGGTCATGTCGGGCGACATGATCCAGATGGTTCTCTTCTGGGAACTGACTAGCCTCTTCTCCTTCCTTCTGATCGGCTACTGGAACCACTCCGAAGCCGCCCAGAACGGTGCCCGTATGGCCCTGACAGTCACGGGACTTGGTGGGCTTTGCCTGCTGGCCGGTGTCGTGGTGCTTGGCCGCATCGTCGGAAGCTTCGACCTCGATGTCGTTCTGGCCTCTGGCCAACTGGTCAAGAACAGCCCGCTCTATGTTCCGGCTCTGGTTCTGATCCTGATGGGCGCACTGACCAAGTCGGCCCAGTTCCCATTCCACTTCTGGCTGCCGCGCGCCATGGCCGCCCCCACCCCCGTCAGCGCCTATCTGCACTCGGCTACCATGGTGAAGGCCGGTGTGTTCCTGATGGTCCGCTTCTGGCCAGTTCTGGCCGGCACGCCGGAATGGGGCTATCTGGTCGGCGGTGCAGGCATGATCACCCTGCTGTTCGGCGCATGGGTGGCTGTGTTCCAGAACGACCTTAAGGGTCTGCTGGCCTATTCCACCATCAGCCACCTTGGCCTGATTACCCTGCTGCTGGGTATGGGAACGCCGCTGGCACTGGTGGCTGCGATCTTCCACATCGTGAACCACGCCACCTTCAAGGCCTCGCTGTTTATGGCCGTGGGCGTCATCGACCACGAGACCGGCACCCGCGACGTGCGCAAGCTGTCGGGCCTGCGCAAAGCCATGCCGATCACCGCCGTTCTGGCCATCGTGGCCGCAGCCGCCATGGCGGGTGTGCCGCTACTGAACGGCTTCCTCTCCAAGGAAATGTTCCTCGCCGAGGCTCTCGAAGCTCCCGAAGGCCGCGACCTGTCGCTGCTGGTGCCCATCCTGGCGACCGTCGCCAGCGGCCTGTCGGTGCTCTATTCGGTGCGTTTCATCCATCAGGCCTTCTTTGGCCCGCTGGCGACAGATCTGCCGAAAACCCCGCACGAGCCGCCGCGCTGGATGCGCTTCCCGATCGAGTTTCTCGTTCTGCTGTGCGTCATCGTCGGTATCATTCCAGCCCTGACGATCGGTCCGGTTCTGGCCGTCGCCGTGAAGTCGGTTCTGGGTGCAGAGACCCCCTATTACAGCCTGTCGATCTGGCATGGCTTTAACCTGCCGCTGCTGATGAGTGTGATCGCCCTGATCGGCGGCACCTCGGCCTATCTGCTTCTGGGCAAGCATATCAATCGCGCCATGCGCACGTGGATCATTGGCCGCCTGAACGGTGCCATCGCCTTCGAGCGTTCCATGCGACTGCTGGCCGATACCGCTGAATGGCTTGTGCTGCACTTCGGTGCCCAAAAGCAGCAATCGCGTATCCGCGCCCTGATCGTTGTGGCCATGCTGGCCGCCATGGTCGCCATCGGCGTCAACGGACTGGGCATGGATATTGTCGGCGTTACGACCCAGCGCCCGGGCGTCGGCTTTGGACTGCTGTGGGTGATTGGTGCAGGCTGCGCCATCGGTGCCGCCTATCAGGCCAAGTATCACCGCCTCGCCGCTGTGGCCCTGATGGCCGCCTCGGGTCTGGTGGTTGCCGTCACCTTCGTCTGGTTCTCAGCCCCTGACCTTGCCACCACTCAGGTGCTGGTCGAGATCGTCACCGGCGTACTGCTTCTGCTCGGCCTGCGCTGGCTGCCAAAGCGCTCGCTGGAGATGGCACCGCCCAAGACCGACATCCGTTCGCGCTCACGTCGCGGTATCGACTTCCTGATCGCCCTCATAGCCGGTGTCGGCATGGCCGTTCTGGCCTTCGCCGTCATGACCCGTCAGGGCGGCAGCCATCTGGCCGACTTCTTCATGGAAGAGTCCTATGCACAGGGCGGCGGCAAGAACGTCGTCAATGTGCTGCTGGTCGACTTCCGCGCCTTCGATACCCTAGGTGAGATTACCGTTCTCGGGATTGTGGGCCTGACCATCTGGGCCCTGCTGCGTCGCTTCCGTCCTGCCGAGGAAAGCCGCGGCATCACCGAGCAGAAACGCGTTCAGGAACGCCACGACCAGCGCCACGAAGCGCGCAAGTCCGGCGACACCCTGAAGGAAACCCTGCTGATCCCGTCGGTCGTCATGACGTGGATGTTCCCGTTCATCATCCTGCTGGCACTGCACCTGTTCCTGCGCGGCCACGACTATCCGGGCGGTGGCTTCGCGGCGGGCATTGCCATGTCGGTTGCCTTCATTCTGCAGTACATGGCCCACGGCGCGCGCTGGGTGGAGGATCGCCTGCGTATCCGGCCGCTTTACTGGATCGGCGGCGGCCTTCTGATCGCGGCGCTGACCGGCATGGGGTCATGGCTGTTCAACTATCCGTTCCTGACCACCTGGTTCGCCTATGCCGACCTGCCGGTCATCGGAAAGATGCCGATGGCTACGGCCCTGATCTTCGATCTCGGCGTGGCGCTGCTGGTGGTGGGTGCAACCGTGCTGATGCTCACCGCTATTGCTCACCAGTCGCTGCGCAAATCGCGTGAAATCGAACCTGTTGAAGCTCCCGAGGAGGGCGTCTGATGGAAATCATCCTAGCCCTCGGCATCGGCGTGCTGACCGCATCGGGCGTCTGGCTTCTGCTGCGCCCGCGTACCTTCCAGGTGATTATCGGCCTTAGCCTTCTGGGTTATGCCGTGAACCTGTTCATCTTCGCCATGGGCCGCCTGAAGATGGGGGCACCGCCCCTCGTTCCGGGCAAGGACGTCGATCCTTCCGCCTATGCCGACCCCGTTCCGCAGGCTCTGGTTCTGACGGCTATCGTCATCTCCTTTGCGCTTACGGCCCTGTATCTTGTCGTGCTTCTGACCTCCCGCGGTATCACCGGCACCGACCACGTTGATGGACACGAGCCCGAATGACTCCGTCCTTACTCGAACACCTCATCATCCTGCCGATCCTGCTGCCCCTGATTGCAGCAGCCTTCATGCTTTTGCTGAAGGAGCAGCGCTATAGAACCAAGGCCTTCCTGAGCCTCAGCATCTGCGCCACCCTTTTGGGCGTTGCCCTGCTGTTGCTGCAGGAAGCGACAGTTGGTGGCTCGGGCGGTGGCGATACCGCCCGCACCTATAGCCTCGGCGACTGGTCCGCGCCCTTCGGCATCATCCTTGTGGCCGACCGCCTCTCCACCCTGATGCTGGCTCTGATCGCTGTCGTTTCGGCGGCGGGCCTGATCTTCGCGCTGGCACGGTGGGACCGCGCTGGTCCGCGTTTCCACGCCCTCTATCTGTTGCTGATGATGGGTGTGAACGGCGCGGTTCTGACGGGTGACCTGTTCAACCTGTTCGTCTTCTTCGAGGTGATGCTGGCCGCATCATACGGCCTTCTGCTGCACGGCTCGGGCGAGAAGCGCGTGCGTGCGGGTTTGGGCTATGTGGCCATCAACCTGACGGCTTCGATGTTCTTCCTGATCGGCGTGGCGCTGATCTATGGCACGGTCGGTGCGCTGAATATGGCCGACCTCTCGGCCCGTGTGGCCTTCATTGATCCAGCCAACCGCGCCCTGTTCGAGGCGGGCTGCGCCATCCTCGGCATCGCCTTCCTGATCAAGGCCGCAGCTTGGCCTCTGGGCCTGTGGCTGCCGGGCGCCTATTCGGCAGCCAGTGCGCCTGTGGCCGCTGTCTTCACCCTGTTGTCCAAGGTCGGCGTCTATGTGCTGCTGCGCCTGTCGATGCTGATGTTCGGCCCCGACAGCGGTGACAGCGCAGGTTTTGGCCAGTCATGGCTGATGATCGCCGGCCTTGCCACTGTCGTCTTCGGTGCCGCCGGAATGATCGCCGCCACCCGTCTGGAACGCGTGATCGGCTATGCTGTCATGACCTCGTCGGGCACGGTTCTGGCCATCGTCGGCATGGGGCACGCCCACGCCATCGGCGGCGCGCTGGTCTATATGGTGGCCTCGACACTGGCTTCGGGTGCCCTGTTCCTGATCGCCGAGATTCTGGCACGCGGTGACGACAAGGCCGCCGATGCCGATGACGCCTTCTTCGACGATGAATATACAGACCCCTTCGCCGCCGACGATGTCGAAGAGGTAGGCCGCGTCATGCCCCGCTCGCTGGCCGTGCTGGGTGCTGCCTTTGTGGTGGCCGTACTGGTCGTGGCCTCCATGCCGCCGCTGGCAGGCTTTGTGGGCAAGCTGTCGATCTTCATCAACCTGCTGTCCGGCGATGGCGCATCCAAGGCCTCGACCTGGTGGGTGATCGGTATCCTGACCTTCTCTAGCTTTGCGGCCCTGATCTCGCTGGCCCGTATCGGCATCGACGGCTTCTGGAACCGTGATGAAGACAACGCCATTGTTGTGCGCAGCCCCGAGTTCGTCGCCATCGGCGGCCTTGTCATCGCCTGTATCTGGCTGACCATCGGTGGCGGTGCCGCGCTCGGCTTTGCCGACCATACCGGTGAATGGCTGGCCCGTCCGGCTGACTATGTCGCCGCCGTCCTGAAGGGAGCGAACTGATGACGCGCATCTTCTACGCCATCATCCCGCACCCTATCCTGTCGGTCGCGCTGTTCGTTGTCTGGCTGCTGATGAACTCGCCGTTCGGTGCGGGTTCTGTGGTCATTGCCTTGATCGTCGGCCTGTTGGTCCCGCATGTCATGCGCGCCATGACGCCCGAGCGCGTTCGAATCCGTAACCCCATGGCCATTCTTCGCCTGTCGGGTCACGTGATCCACGATGCTCTACAGTCGAACTTCAAGGTTCTGATGCTGATCCTCGGCCACCGCAAGCGCGAGAGGAAGTCGGGCTTCGTGCGCGTCCCCCTGTCGCTCAGCAGCCGTTACGGCCTTGCCGCCCTTGCGATCATCATTACCAGCACCCCCGGAACCCTGTGGGTCCAGTACGACCGCTACAAGCGCGTCCTGCTGCTACACGTGCTGGACCTGACCGACGATCAGGACTGGCCTGCCATCATCAAAGACCGATATGAATCCCTTCTGATGGAGATCTTCCCGTGATCCTCTCCTCCATCACACCCGCGACCTTCTATTTCTGGGGCCTTGGTCTGGCGCAGGTCATACTGGCGGCCTCCATGGTCATGTCGGCCTACCGCATCTGGCAGGGACCGCGCGCACAGGACCGCGTTCTGGGTGTCGACAGTCTCTATATGAACGCCATGCTGCTGATGCTGGTGCATGGTCTGCGCACCAATCTGATGGCCTATTTCGAGGCCGCACTGGTGATCGCCATCATCGGCTTTGCCTCGACGGTCGCACTGGCCAAATTCCTCATGCGCGGCGAGGTGATTGAATGAACGCGATGCCTGAAACCATCTCCACCCTGCCCGTCTGGGCGGCCTATCTGATCCCCGTTCTGGCGATCCTTGGCGCGGGTGTGACCTTGCTGGGCTCCATGGGTCTGGTGTCGTTCAAGAACTTCTATGAACGCGTCCATGCCCCGACCCTCGGCTCGACGCTGGGCATGACCCTGATCGTGGTCGCCAGCGTCTTCTTCTACAGCCTCCTTGAGGGCCGCCTGACGCTGAAGCCCATGTTGATCGGCATGTTCCTGACCGTCACCACGCCTGTCACCCTCGTCATCCTCGCCCGCGCCGCCATCTATCGTGACCGCGTAGAGGACAACGACGTCCCCGGCGACGACTACTGACCTTCAGGTCCACCCCAATAAAATACAGGCCGCAGAGACATCTCTGCGGCCTGTTTCTTTAGGTCATCAGGTCTTCAGACCACGCGTGCATTCTGGGCCGTTCGCAGCGCCCTCAGGAAGTTGCCGCCCCAGATGTTGGATATCTGGCCTGCGCTATATCCCCGCCGCAGAAGCTCCGCCGTCACAGCGCGTGAGTCAGCCGCAGAGTTATAGCCTTCCACGCCGGCACCATGGTCAAAGTCGGTACCGATTCCGACGTGCTCCACCCCGATCCGCTTTGCGATATAGTCGATGTGATCGACATAGTCGCTGACGGTCGCTCGCGGCTGGACGGCGGCCAGCTCATCCAGAAACGCCTGCTGCCTGTCGGCGGGCAGGGTTCCATAGTTGTCGTTGCCCGCATTGAACTCCGCTGAAAGACCATAGGCCACCCGCACAGGCCGGATGCGGGCCTTGGCCGCCTCGTCCAGCTTGACGATATAGGTGTTGAACGGCGTCACCTGCACCACCCCGCCGTTGGCCTTGATGGCATCCAGCTCCGCATCCGACAGGCTGCGCGTATGCTCACGCAGTCCCCTCGCATTGGAGTGTGTTGCCACCACCGGAACCCGGCTGAGCTCCAGTGTCTGAAGCAACGCATCGCTCGACAGTTGCGACACGTCGATCAGCACGCCCTTACGGTTCAGTCTCCCGACTGCCTCGCGCCCGACAGATGACAGCCCGCCGTGCAGGGCCACAGGTTCACCCTGAGACGGGCGTGATGAATCCGACCAGCTGTTGTGGCCTGCATGATTGAAAGCAAACACCCGCACACCCTCCTCATAGAGGCTATCGATCGCGCCCAGGTCATCGCCCAGCGCCCGTGCATTTTGGAAAGACAGGATGACGGCGGTCTGGCCGTCGCGTTCGGCCTTGGCGACCTCGTCGGCAGTGCGGGCAATCACCAGCTTGCCGTTGGATGCCGCCACGCGGGAATGAACCTCGGCCAGCTTGGCTTCGATCTCGGCCCGCGCCTCGGCGATACCGGCCGCATCATTGCCGCCCGGCCCGACCGCCAGCGACAGAACCACCGCATCCACCGCGCCTGCCTGTAGCTTGTCCAGACTGACCCGCGACGTGCCGTCCGGCAGATAGTATCGGCGCGGTGTTCCCTCGATCAGAACATCGGCATGACCATCCAGCACAAGTGCGCTACGGTGAACCTCTTCCACCTCGGCAGCCGAGGGCGTTGGATGTGTTCCCGCAAAGGCCATTCCCGTTACGAGCGGGAGACAAAGGGCCGATGCCGCTGCGGTCGTCCAAAGGCGTTTCATCATTTGTCTCCATCTCTCGGGTTTGGGTTGAGCCACCAAGAGACGTGAAACATCAGATTACGAACAGCCAAATTAGGCTGTTATGATGTGTAGTTTATCTAAACGTTTTACCGCCTGCATGGCCTTAAACAGGCTTTCTATCCTTTCATCGGTTCAGTCATTCTAAAGCGTACAGGTGTCGCTTAGATTCCTTACCGAACGTTCACTTGAATATCATCGGCTCAGGAAGTGTTTTAGCCACAAAGCTATTCCCCGAGGAAAATCCATGCTCACCATCTCAAACCTTAGCCACATCTATGCCAACGGCACACGAGCACTGGACAATGTGAATCTCGAAATCCCGCGCGGTATGTTTGGCCTTCTCGGCCCGAACGGTGCGGGCAAATCGACCCTGATGCGCACCATCGCGACCCTTCAGGCCCCCACCTCCGGCAGCATCCAGTTCGGCGACATCGATATCATCAAGGAGCCGGAGCTTCTGCGCCGCACCCTTGGCTATCTGCCGCAGGACTTCGGCGTTTACCCGCGCGTCTCGGCCTATGACATGCTGGACCACATGGCGATCCTGAAGGGTGTGACCGGCGCGAAAGAGCGCAAGGACACCGTCGAGACCCTGCTCAATCAGGTCAATCTATGGGGCGTCCGCAAGAAGGCCATCGCCGGCTTCTCGGGCGGCATGCGCCAGCGCTTCGGCATTGCACAGGCCCTGATCGGCAACCCGCGCCTGATCATCGTCGACGAGCCGACCGCCGGCCTCGACCCTGAAGAGCGCAACCGCTTCCTGAACCTGCTGGCCGAGATCGGCGAGAACGTGGTCATCATCCTGTCGACCCACATCGTGGAAGACGTCGCCGACCTGTGCCCGCGCATGGCGGTTCTGGCCGGTGGCCGTATCCAGCTTGAAGGCGCACCGCTCGAACTGATCGACAGCCTGAAGGGCCGCGTCTGGCGCACCACCATCGACAAGGACCAACTCGAAGACTACCGCGCCCGCTTCGACGTCATTTCGACCCGCCTGTTCGCTGGCCGCACGGTCATCCACGTCCAGTCCGACGACAAGCCTGCCGAAGGGTTCGAGCCCGTCTCCGGCAACCTTGAAGACGTCTATTTCTCGACGCTCAGCGCCTCGCGCCGCGTTGCAGACGCCGCCTAAGGGAGACATCGACAATGCTCGCCCGCATCGCGGCCTTCGAGGTCCGCTACCAGTTAAAACAGCCAGCCTTCTGGGTCGTCAGCGCCATGTTCGGCCTGATGGGCTTTGGCATCATGGCAGCCAGCGACAACATCTCCATCGGCGGCTCCGGTGGCAATGTGTTCGTCAACTCACCCGTCACGCTGATGATGGCCAATATGGCCTTCAGCGTGTTCTTCATGTTCGCGTCTGCGGCCATCGTCGCAAACTCTGTCGCGCGTGATTCCACCAGCGGCTTCGGCCCGCTGATCTATTCCACGCCGGTTACGCGCCTGTCCTATATTCTGGGACGCTTCTTCGGCTCGTTCATCGTTGTGGCGCTGGCCTTCCTGAGCGTGACCATCGGCATGATCCTAGGCACGATGATGCCGTGGATCGATCAGGAAACCCTCGGGGCCTTCCAGGCAAACCACTACCTTTATGCCTATGCGGTCTATGGCCTGCCGAACATCTTCTTCGCCTCGGCGATCCTGTTCGCACTGGCCAGTATGACCCGTTCGATGATGGCCTGCTATGTGGGCGTTATCGGCCTTCTGGCGCTCTATTTCGTGACCACCGGCACCCTGATGGCCAAGCCGGAAATGCGCGAACTGGCCGCGTGGCTCGACCCGTTCGGTGCCAGCACCCTGTCGCAGGTCACCCGCTACTGGACGCCCGAAGAATCCAACACCCGCCTTCCTGAACTGGCAGGCGTACTTCTCGGCAACCGCCTGATCTGGTCCGCCGTCGGTATTGGCTTCCTCGGTCTGGCCCTGACCCTGTTCAATCGAGGTGCCCGCGGCACGCAGGAAAAGAAGCTCGCCAAACTGAACCGCAAGTCGGCCAAGGCAAAGGCCGCTCCGGCCGCGCGCCCGCTGGCCAATCCGAAGTTCGGCCTTGGCACCTCGCTTCAGCAGCTTTGGGCTCGCACGCGCTTTGAAATGCGCCTGATCTTCAAGAGCCCGGCCTATCTGATCCTGATCGCGTTCGGCTTCTTCATGGCCTTCATGTCTCTGCTCATGGGCGGCGAGATGTACGGCGTGAAAACCTATCCGGCGACCCGCGACGTCATCCAGACGCTACAGGGCGCTTTCAGCCTGATCACCATTGTCATCGCCATCTACTATTCGGGCGAACTGGTCTGGCGCGATCAGGACCGCAAGATCAACGAGATCGTCGACTCCTCCTCGGCGGCCGACTGGACCTTTGTGGTGCCCAAGGCTCTGGGCCTATCGCTGGTACTGATCTCGACCCTACTGATCTCGGTTCTGGCCGGTGTCATCAGCCAGACGGTCAAGGGCTGGTACGATTATGAGTTCGGCAAATACCTGCTGTGGTTCGTCCTGCCTGACAGCTACGATTTCATCCTGCTGGCGATCCTGTCGATCTTCGTACAGGCCATGTCCCCGAACCGCTTCGTCGGCTGGGCGATCATGGTGGTCTATATCATCGCTACCATCGTCGCGAACTCGCTGGGTCTCGACCACTATCTCTACAACTTCGGTGCCACGCCCAGCATTCCGCTGTCTGACCTGAATGGCACAGCAGGGCTGGCCGGCCTCAAGCTGATCCCGAATGCCTATTGGGGCAGCTTCTGCGTCATCCTTCTGGTGCTGACCTTCGCCATGTGGCGTCGCGGAGCCGAGACCCGCTACAAGCCGCGCTTCGCCCGCGTGCCGGAACGTCTCAAGGGTCCGGCTGGCATCATCGGTGCCGTGGCCGCCATTACCTTCGTCGGCTTCGGTGCCATGGTCTATGTGAACACCAACGTCTGGAACATCTACGAGACCAAGAAGGCCGCAGAGGCCCGTATGGCCGACCGCGAGAAACAGCTTCTCGCCTTCGAGAACCTGCCCATGCCGGCGGTTACCGATGTGAAGCTGGACGTGGCCCTGTTCCCGGAAGATCGACGCATGGAAGCCACCGGCTCCTATGTCATCGAGAACAAGACGGACGCTCCCCTGCCCGCCATCCATCTGCAATGGCCGCGCGTCACCCAGATGCTCGAACTGGAGGTCGAAGGAGCCAAGCTTGAGAAGGAATGGAAACAGCACACCTATCGTATCTACCGTTTCGACACCCCGCTGCAGCCGGGCGAGAAGCGCACGATCAACTTCAAGACCACCTATGGCCAGCGCGGTTTCGGTAATGGCTATGTCATGACCGACATCGTCAGCAACGGTACCTTTGTGAACAACGGCACCTTTGCTCCGGCCATCGGCATGGACCGCAGCGGCCTGCTGTCCGACCGCGCCAAACGCCGCAAATTCGGTCTGGAACCGGAACTGCGCATGCGCGACCTGAACGACGCGTTCGGCCAGCAGAAGAACTACATCGGTGCCGATTGGGTGAACTCGGACGTCACGGTTTCGACCGTGGCGGACCAGACCCCGATCGCACCGGGCTACAAGATGTCGGACGAGGTCAAGAATGGCCGCCGCATCGCGCGCTTTGTCTCGGACGCCCCGATCCTACACTTCTTCTCGGTGCAGTCGGCCCGCTACGAGCTGGCGCAAAAGACCCACAACGGCATCTCGCTGGAAGTCTATCACCACCCCACGCACGGTGTTCATGCCCCGCGCATGCTGACCGCACTGGAAAAGAGCCTCGACTACTTCCAGTCGGCCTTCGGTCCCTACCAGTTCCGTCAGGCCCGTATCATCGAGTTCCCAGGCTACTCCTCGTTCGCGCAGGCCTTTGCGAACACCATGCCCTATTCGGAAAGCATCGGCTTCAACGCCGACCTGAGTAAGCCCGATGCCGTGGACTATGTGACCTTCGTCACCGCCCACGAACTGGCGCACCAATGGTGGGCGCACCAGATCGTCGGCGCGAATGTTCAAGGTGCCACCACCCTGTCCGAGACGCTGGCTGAATACTCGGCCCTGATGGTCATGGAGAAGATGTACGGTCAGGACCAGATCCGTCGCTTCCTGAAGTACGACCTCGACAACTATCTGCGCTCGCGCGGTGGCGAACGTCTGGGCGAGGCCACTCTGGAACGCGTGGAAGCCGGTCAGGGCTACATCCACTACCGTAAGGGCGGCCACGTGCTGTACCTGCTGCGTGACCAACTGGGCGAGGACGTGGTCAACCGCGCCCTGTCCAAGCTGTTGGCCGCGCACAAGTTCGGCAATGCGCCCTATCCGCGCTCGGTCGATCTGATCGCAGCCCTGCGCGCCGAGGCCCCTGCCGACAAACAGGCCCTGATCACCGACGTGTTCGAAAAGATCGCCCTCTATGATCTGAAGGTCACCTCGGCCACGGCCACCCAGCGTCCTGACGGCAAGTGGAATGTCACTGTCCAGATCGACGCCCGCAAACTCTATGCCGATGCCAAGGGCGTAGAGACCCCTGCGGCGCTGGAAGAGGAGATGGAAATCGGCCTGTTCAAGGCACAACCGGGCTACGGTGCCTTCAAGTCGGATGATGTGATCCTGCTGGAACGCCACAACATCCGCAGCGGCCCGCAGACGATCCGCCTGATCAGCAACACGAAGCCCGCCTTCGCCGGTGTTGATCCCTATACCCGCTGGATCGACCGCGACACGAGCGACAACGTCAAGGCTCTCGACTAAAGAGCCCTAAAGACAAGACAGAGGGGCGCATCTTCGGATGTGCCCCTTTTTCTATGCGCCAAACAAAAAGAACCGGAGAGCCTTGAGGCCCGCCGGTCCAGGGATTGTCCTGCGCTTGCAGGGGAGAAGTGACGCGACGATGCCCGCATATAACCGCTCGCGCTTTGACCTAGATCATAGGTGACAGAACATTGTGCACAGAACCGCCAAGCCTGCTCTCGCCAAGCGGAGCCGTGACCGTTAGGCTTGATGCTCTCGGGCGACCCAGTGGGAGCCGTTAATCTGCAAAAGGCGATGGCCGTGCTGCTTACCGGACTGGTTCTGATCGTTTTATCGCTGGTCGCAGGCTGGATCATTGCGCGGATCAGCTTTCGCCTGCCGCAAAATCCCGAACCTGTAAAAGCGCGCCGCTATTGGGTTCTGCCCCTCGCCTGCGCGGCTATTGCCGCCATCGCCACGGCATGGAGCCATTATCACCAGTATGGTGTGCTGGCGGCGGTATTCACTACCGTTCTGGGCTGGCAGCTACTGCTGGTCGGTATCGTTGATGCCGAGAATTTCTGGCTGCCCGATGTGCTGACCATCCCGCTGGCGCTTACGGGCTTGGCCGCCAATGTGTTTCTCGAGCCGCCGCTGGGTCAGGGCTGGATGGTGTCTGTGCTCTCGGCCCTGTTCGCCTTCTGCGGGCTTTGGCTGCTGGCCTTCATCTACAAGCTGGTGCGCAAGAAAAAAGGCATGGGCGCAGGCGATCCCATCCTGCTCGCCGCAGGCTGCGCATGGGTCGGATTTGCAAAAGTGCTCAACGTTTTGCTGTGGTCCAGCGCCAGCGCACTGGTCCTGATCATCGTGTTGCGCCTGATGAAAAAGGATGTGGGATTCGGCACCCGCATCCCCTTTGGCACCTTCCTGGCGCTGGGCGTCTGGATGAGCTGGCTGCTCTAGATCAGCCCGAGGCTGAGGAAAGACTGGGCCGCCTTCAGGTCCCCGACTTCCATCTTTACCCGCGCCACCGTGTCGTCACGGAACAGAAACTCGACCCAGAACTCCTCGCGCGGGTCCAGTGTTTCAAGGGCGGTGACGGCGCTCTGCGGGAACAGCCATGCCTCGCCCTGTCGCTGGCCGCGCACCAGAAGGGGCTGCGAGGCGGCCACCTGACGTGAGGCAAAAACGGTTCTGCGCGCCGACAAGGCCGGAACCACCGCACGTCCAGCCGAAGCCACCATGGGGCGCGGCATCAGGTCCTGGTCACGCATGACAATACGCGCGGCATAGGGGCGGGCACGACCTGCGAACGAGACCACCGCCATCACCTGCATATCCTGCGAATCCTTGCCCGTCAGGCCAAAGCGCACGGGCGATGCCCCGACCTTGGCCTGTTGCATCACGCGCCAACTGGATTGTGAACTGGAGAAGCGATCTACCATCCAGCCACTGTCCTTGGCCGGAAAATCGATACGCGCCGCACGGGTCCAGCGGGTAAAGGCGTGTTCGATCCGTCCCCTGACGACGCCAAGTTCATTATCGGCACACGCTGTTTCATCCGCACGTGCTTCGGCACGGCGTTCCAACTGCATCACATCGCGCGGGTTCAGTCCCTCGCGTAGCAGCGCGCCACGGGTCTGAAGCGCCGCCGCACCCAAGGCCACGCCAATCGCACTGTCGAACAGTCTGCATTTACGATCAGCCGCCAGAACGAAGCTGCGTTCATAAAAGGTCTGGGCCGTCTGTGCCGTAGCTGTGCCTGCCATCATCACACAGGCAGACACACCAGCCAGCACAAGGCCGACAGGGCGTTTTAGCGATGAAACGCTGACGAATGGAGCGCGACCGACTATGTTCATAGTCACGCTCACTACCCCATCCGGTTTTCCGGTAGGTTTGCAATCAAGGTTACCAATTGCTTCTTTCCACCGATGTCTGGGTGTCTGCCCTGATCCGCCGCGCCGAACTGGAAGGGGCATTTGCCACCGTCGTGCGCAAAGGCGATGCACGTGCAGGCGATGTGGTAGTGAAGTCCTATAATACCTCCACCCGCACGGCCCGTCTCTTCAGCCAGTCTCTGGATATGGAAGGACAGCCCCTATGGATTCAGCCTGTGGCCAGCGAAATGGAATCCGAACTGGATGCCTATCTGGAGCGCCGTCGCAAATATGATCCTGATCTGTGGGTGGTCGAGATCGAGGATCGTCAAGGCCGCCACTTCATACAGGACAAGGTCGAGGGTGAAGGCCCGTCCAAACCTGCCGGATACTGAGCCTGCAATTTTTATATGCTGAATCCGGCGTTCACCCCGTTCGTGAACCGGACCTCAAGCCTGCCCCTCTAAACAGGGTGACAAGAGCCAGAAGGCTCATCAGGCGAAATAAGGGGTCGCCCATGCTGTTTTTGTTGAACGATATGGTGTTCGAACTTGAGCACACCTGCCCGGCACCGGCGCGTGATTACCGTCGCTTCTCGCCGCTCGATCTGGATTCGATCATCGAACTGGGCTGCGAACTCTATGCCGAAGACCCTCTGTTCCACCGCAACCACCCCGAGCGTGCGCGCCGTCTGGCGTGGCTGATCTGCCAAAAGACCGAAGGCGTGAACGCGGCCCTGTTTGCCGCCCCCGAGGCGGGCTGTGCGCCGGAACTGGTGGAGCCGCGCTTCTGCACCCTACCCGACAATGCCATCCAGCAACTGTTCGATCGTGACCGCAGCGGCCAACTGGATGCCGTAACCGCAGACAAGGCCGTATGGGGCCGACTGGCCGCTTAAGCTCTATAGCTTGCTACATTAACAAGATCAGTGTTCTCTCTGTGAAAATCAGAGGGGACATATATGACGGCGATCACTGGCGGTGCTTTCAAGCGCCTGACTCTATCGGCACTGGCCGCGTTCGCATTATCCGCCCTCACCCCCGTACAGGCATCGGCCGAATGGCTGAAAGCCGAAAGCAAACGCTTCATCGTCTATAGTGCAGGTGGCGAGCGCGAACTGCGCGCTATGGTCACCGAGCTGGAAAACTTCGACTATGTGCTGCGCTTCTTTACCGGCACCAGTCAGGACGTCGTCACCCACCGCAAACTGCCCGTCTATGTGACGACCACGTCTGGACTGAACACAGTCTGGCCGGGATCCAGCGACCGTATCTCAGGCTTCTATATGACCTCAGACGAGGACATCTTCGCCGTGGCCACGCGCGAGGATAATTTCCATGTCCTGAAGCACGAATACGCGCACCACTTCATGAAGCAGGAGTTCAACTACCCCTATCCGGGTTGGTACATTGAGGGCTTCGCGGAATATTACGCTCCGGCCGAAATCAACCGGAACGTCATCATGGTTGGCCGTCCGAACATGGACCGCGCCCAGGCCTTGAGCTGGCTGCAGTGGATGCCGATGAGCGAACTGCTGTCCAGCCGCCCGCTGTCGCAAAGCCGATATTCAGACAGCTACTATCCTTTGGCGTGGCTGCTGACCCACTGGTTCAACGGCGACGATTCCCGACGCCCGCAACTGACAGCCTATCTGCGTGATGTGGGTCGTGGCAGCGATCCGGTCGAGGCGATGGAACGCGCCACCGGAATGAACAGCCAGCAACTGCGCCAGACCCTGCGTCGCTATGTTAACGGTCGTATTCCCTATACGGGCGTGCGGACCGAACTGCCGCCTGTGGCCATGGAAATCAGCCGCCTTCCGCGCTCGGCCGATGATCTTCTGCTGCTGGGCCAGCAACTGAAGGTTACGGTTTCGGATGAGACAAAAGCCTCGACCCTTGCCACCATCCGCCAACGTGCCGAGCGGCACCCTGACGACGCACTGGCCTTGGTCACCCTCGCCCACGCAGAGCTGCATAACGGCAAGGATCCACAAAAGGCCGAGGAGGTGCTGAACCGCCTGCTGGCTATAGATCCGAACCACGTAGAGGGGCTGCAGTATATGGCCCGCATCTACATAGACCGCGCCGCTGATGCCGAGGATTATGACGCCTCGATCGCCCTGCGCCGTCAGGCCCAGACCTATCTGGCCCGCGCCTATCAGGCCGATGACGCCAACTACATCACCTATATGCTGCTGGCGCGGAACCGGAACGGTGCCGAGGATTTCCCCAACACCAACGATCTCGAAACCATGTCACTGGCCTATGAACTGGCCCCGCAACTGCCCGAGGTCAGCCTGAACTACGCACAGGCGCTGCTGTTCCATAACCGTCGCCAAGAGGCGATACGCATCATCGAGATCGTCGCCAACAATCCGCACGGCACATCGCAAGGTGTACGCGACCTGCTCAGCCATGCGCGGGGCATCTCCGTCGAACAACTCAGTGCCGAGGAAGAGGCCATTCGCCAGCGTGGCGAGGAAGAAGCCGGCGAGGGAGAGGGCGGCTAATACGCCCTAGCCGATACCCTTGGCGTGTTCGCGAACGGCTTTAAGGCCATTCATCAGTTTCTGGTTGTTGGGCGTGTTCTGGCAACCGGAGTTCATGATCAGGCGAATGGCACTGACATGGACATGCACGGCTTCGTTCTTCCACGTCCCGCGCTCTTTCATCGCCTCGATGGTGTCGCACAGGCTGTAAACCGCATCATAGAGCGGGCCTGTATCAAAGAAGCCCGCCACGCTCAGTACCGCGCTGGCCGCACGATAGAGGCCGTCGAAGTCCTGCAGGTCTTCGTTGGAGAGATATTCAAGCTCGGTGATCGAACGCTCGATGGCCTTCATGGCGTCGGCCTTGTGGCCTTGCAGACGCTCGTTGGTACGACGCTGGATATCGGCCAGCGACAGTCCGCCCGGCTGGGCCATCTTGCTAGACAGGCTGGTGACAACCTTGATGGCGCGGGCGTTTTCATTATCGCCCACGGCCGTGCCTGCGCTGGTTTTGGTTTCAAAGGGCTTGTTCAAAGTTGAACTCTCTGAGGTTTCAGCAGGGCATCAATGTCGGCCTGATCCATATTGGCCTCCTTGGCGATGCCGATATGGGCGGACAGGTCGCCTGCACGGCGGCCCCGCTCACCCAGTGGAGGTCCAAAGTTGCGAACACGACGGTCGGGGCCGGCATAGGTTTCGCATTCGATAAACTCGCGCTGGTCCTGCGCCAGCCAGACCACCCGCTTGAGCAGAACAGACGGGGTGATGGGCTTCACGATAATGAAGCTGGCCCCGCAGTCGCGGCTCTCGCGCACCTTTGACTGGGTGGCGTGTCCGGTCACCATGATGACGGGCGTGAAGCGCAGCGGCGCAGGCGTCTCGCGTCGCAGCCAGCGCGTGAACGCATAGGAATCCATCTCTGGATCGGAACAGTCGATGATAATCAGATCGACCGAGCGGGATTTCAGAATCTCGACAGCCTGAACAGCCGATGAGGCCTTGATCTGCTCGCGAACACCGAAACCTACAACCACAGAGCTGAGCATGTTCAATGCCTGCTCGTTGTCGTCGATCAACAGAACCGAGGAGTTCTCGAGATTGATCTTTTCTTCGTTCATCAATCGAAAAGCAGAAGGTCGCCGGAGGACCCGACACTATTATCGTTACCAATTACGCGGCCACGATGGGCGGCTTCCTGAAGGCGCTCGGCCATTTCCGCCAGAGGCAAGGCCGCCAGCGCCGTATCCATCGGC
>JAEZHG010000188.1 GCA_023436945.1 Pseudomonadota bacterium
CTTCTTCGTTGTTGAGGGTGAAGCCGTATTCGCTGCCGTCGGGGGCGGTGACTTTTTGGGCTTCGAGGTCGACAGTGACCTTGGCGTTGGCGGGGTCGGCTTCGACCTGTGCGGCGATGGCGGCAACCGTCTCGGCGGGCATGATGACGGGGCACAGGCCGTTGCGGACGCAGTTGTTGTAGAAGATCGGATTGAAGCTGGGGGCGATGACGGCGCGGAAGCCGTATTCGTGCAGCGCCCAGACGGCGTGTTCACGGCTGGAGCCGCAGCCCACATTCTCACCCGCCAGCAGGATGCCGACGCCCGCATATTCCGGCTGGTTCAGCACGAAGTCGGGCTTGGGATCGCGCCCGCCCACGGCGGTATAGCGCCAGCCCGCGAACAGGCCGTCTTTCAGGCCCGTCTTGGAGACGGACTTCATCTCGCGCGAGGGGATGATGATGTCGGTGTCGATATTGGCGCGCACCAGAGGGGCGGCCACGGCGGTCATGCGAACGAAAGCTTCCATGATCGTATCTCTCTCTTAAGCGGCCAATAGGGTTGCAAGCTTGCGCGGATCGGCGAGGCATCCCGCAATAGCGGACGCAGCGACCACTTCGGGGCTGGCGATATGGGTTCGGGTTTCCGGCCCCTGACGGCTTTCGAAATTGCGGTTGGTCGAGGAGACGACGCGCTCTTTAGCGCCAAAGCTTTCACCGCCTGCGAAGAAGCACATGGAGCAGCCCGGCTCGCGCCATTCAAAGCCCGCTTCGATGAAGACCTTGTCCAGCCCTTCCGCCTCGGCGGCTTCCTTCACCAGACCCGAACCCGGAACGCAGATGGCGCGCACGCCGTCTGCCACCTTGCGGCCCTTCAGGATGGCGGCGGCGCGGCGCAGGTCCGACAGGCGGCTGTTGGTGCAGGAGCCGATAAAGGCCGAGCCGATCTTCAAGCCCTCGACCGGCTGGCCCGGCGTCACGTCCATATAGGTGACGGCGCGTTGGTGGATTTCGGCGCTGGCTTCGTCCGCATACGGAACGACGCCGTCGATGCTGATGGCCTGTTGGGGGCTGGTGCCCCAAGTGATCATCGGACCAACTTCTGATGCGTCCAGCACGATTTCCTTGTCGAAGGTCGCGCCGTCATCGGTTTTCAGCGTGCGCCAATAGGCAACGGCTTGGTCCCACAACTCGCCCTTGGGCGCATAGGGGCGGCCTTCCAGATAGGCGAAGGTCTTTTCATCGGGCGCGATGATGGTGCTGAAACAGCCCAGTTCCGCGCCCATGTTGCAAAGCGTCAGACGCGCTTCGATCTCCAGCGCCTCGATGGCGGTGCCAGCGAACTCGACAATATGCCCCTGCCCGCCGCGCGAGCCGTGACGCGCCAGAAGGGTCAGGGCCAAGTCCTTGGCCGTCACGCCCGCACCCAGCACGCCGTTCACGGTAATCCGCATGGTCTTGGGGCGGTTGATGCGAAGTGTGCGGGTGGCCAGCGCATGCTCGGCCTCGGTCGAGCCGATGCCCCATGCCAGAGCGCCCATCGCGCCTTGGGTGCAGGTATGGCTGTCGGGGCAGACCACCGTTAGGCCCGGCAGGACGATGCCCTGTTCGGGCGAGACGACGTGGACAATACCCTGACGCTTGTCGCCGATATCGAAGATCGTGACGCCTTCAGCCTTGGCCGCCTCACGCGTCTGGACAATGAACTCGCGGCCACCGGGCATGCGGGTGTCGTCATTGCGGCCCAGATGCGTGTCGACAATGTGGTCCATGGTGCCGAACACGCGGGCCGGATCGGCCACCTGTCGGCCAGCCGCACGCAGGCTCTTGAGCGCGATGCCGCCCGTGCGTTCATGCAGGAACACGCGGTCAATCGCGATCAGACCCGCGCCCGCATCGCTCATATGGATCAGGTGCTGGGCCCAGAGTTTATCGAACAGACTGCTGGGGGCCGCATTAGGCGTTGTCATACACAATGTCCTTGAAGCAATAAGGATGGGTGCCGCGCGGCACCTTGATTGGATCGGGGAGAAGAGTTTTGAGCGAAGAGGCGATCTGGCCGTTTCCGGTGCCGCTGCAACTCGATCCGGCGCTGCCGACGCCGCTCTATCACCAGATGTATCTGGCCATCCGCGCCCAGATCCGGTCGGGCGACATCCCGCCGGACGCGATGCTGCCGGGCGAGCTGCATCTGGCAAAGATCTTCAATGTCTCGCGCATTACGGTGAAGCGCGCCCTGACCGAACTGGCCGAGGACGGGCTGCTGGACCGCCAGCGCGGTCGCGGCACGGTGGTCACCAGCGCCGTCCCCTCGCCTGTCGTGAAGGGCGCTTTCGACAATCTGGTCGAGAGCCTGACCCTGATGGGTCTGGAAACCGAGATCGAGCTTCTGGATGTAGCGTCCATCCCCGCCGATGCGGGTATCGCGGGCCTGCTGGAGGTCGAGGCCGGAGCACAGGTCCAGCGCTCTGTGCGTCGCCGCAAGCTGCAGGGCGAGCCGTTCTCCTACCTCGTGAACCACATCCCCGTCGATATCGCCGCCCGCTGGAGCGAGAGCGAGCTGGCTAGCACCTCTATGCTGACCCTGCTGGAAAAGGCAGGCTTCAAGGCTGTGGACGCCGATCAATGGATCATGGCCGTCAGCGCAGAGCCCGCTATCGCGGCGGCTCTGGACGTTGACGTGGGCAGCCCCCTGCTGAAGGTGGCCCGCGTCATGCGCGATGCCAGCGGACGCGTCGTCCAGCTGATCCACTCGCACTATCGTTCGGACCGTTTCCAGTACCACATCACCACCCGTGAGCGTCGGCCCCTCGCCGACGACTGAGCCGTGGCCGCTCGGGCAGAAACTTTGCGGCGACCACAGTTCGTTCTTGCAATCCTGCCACAAGCTAAATGATATACAAATAGATCATTTTGATCTTGCGACCGCCTTGGGGAAGGCGCGTCCGGATTATTAACGGAGGGCTTTGATGACTGCTGACCTGCATTTCGAACCGACCATGGTTCGGGAAAACCGCACCGCACGCGAGATCTATGAAGGCATCAAGGCCAACCCGACCCGCGCGCGTTTCGGCTTTGGCAACAAGCTGGCTGTTCTGAACATCGACTTCCAGCAGGCCTATACCCGCCCCGACCTGTTCCCCGTCTCGGCCTATGTGACCGATCCGGACCAGATCAAATGGGTCAACCGCATTTCCGAGCTGGCGCGCGGTGCCAACATGCCCGTCGCTTGGTCGCACGTGGCCTATAAGGCCGACGGCGGCGACGCTGGCGTCTGGGGCACCCGCACCAATACGCCGGACAGCCTGCAGAACATCAAATACGGCTCGGAGCGCCACGCCTTCGACCCGCGCTGCGACATCAAGGAAGACATCGATCTGGTCTATACCAAGCGTATGCCCAGCATGTTCTTCGAGACCCCGCTGCGCTCTTATCTGCAATGGCATGGCGTGGACACGGTGATCGTGACGGGCGGCTCAACCTCGGGCTGCGTGCGCGCGACGGCGGTCGACGCTCTGTCCTACGGCTTCCGCACCATCGTTCCCGAGCAGTGCGTGGCCGACAAGCACGAGAGCTATCACT